>CAYGCU010000191.1:0-1512 GCA_964348475.1 uncultured Candidatus Bathyarchaeia archaeon | reverse complement strand
TTCCGCCAAGAACCAGTATTCGCATTTTAATGACCTCAGCTATGATCTAAGAAGACTGCCTATAAATCCATCGCTTAAAAGAATAATCTACTAAAGATTAAACAAGCGAGGAAATGGCAAGCCTAGACCTGAAGTTGAAATTCGCGAAAGACTATTTTGGAAAGGAAGGGAAAACGTGTTTCAAGCTGAAACTCGCATAATCGCCGCTATCCCTAACTTGACGCGCTTTCCATTACCTCTTCAATTGCGTTTACTAGTTCTCGGCTTCGAATTAATTCCACAACAGCTTCTATATCCGTCGACATTACTCTGTCCTCTTTTAAGATAGGCACCCTCTTTCTTACCAGTAAATACGCCGCTTTGGTCCCTTTTCCAAGTTTGTCTGGGCCTCGAAAATCTATTCCTTGAGCCGCGCATAACAATTCGATAGCTAAGATATGCTCCACATTTCTGAGGATTTCCATCGCCCTCCTCGCCGCAATTGAACCCATGCTCACGAAGTCTTCAAAGTTTGCCGAAGTTGGAATTGAATCGACACTTGCGGGATGAGCTAAAGCTTTATTCTCTGAAGCCAGAGCCGCCGCCGTGATTTGAGTGGACATGAAACCACTGTGTATCCCCTCTTCAGATTCTTTGTGAATCAGGAAGGCGCGCGTGCATTCGTTCAGAATTGATTCCACAACTACAGGATCGGATGTGCTAAAGTTTGGCACGCACTCCATTATCTCTCTCACGCTGTATCCTCCGTTTCTAAGAACTATACACAATCACAGAAGCCTTAGGTTCTTTCACTAGATTCGGTCGACGTTTTTCATAAATTGAATAAACGAATCGCTCCAACTAAAGCATAACAGACATATGAGCGCGCTGAAGGAACAAAAGATAATGCCATAGAAGAAGGATTCTTTGTTTTGTGTGCTTTCTAATGTTGAAAAAAGGTGGATCCTAGACCTAAATCACTGAACCATTTGAACTTTTGCTTGAGCGCGCGCCTGTTGGAACGATCACTGGTCTCTTCGCATCAAAAAGGGCATGACCACATTTGGATCATATAAGGCGAGGTCTGTTGAAAAAGGGTAGGGGGGAGGGGGCCTATCTTTTTTCGAATTGAAAAAATTCGCACAGACTTGATGGCAAAACTGAGGCTGTTCGAAGCAGTCTCGTTGCGTATTTGCAGGAAATTGAGGATTTTTTTAATGTACAGTTACTGACTGACAGAGGCCGCGCGCGCAAAGAAACAGGTATGACAGCTGGAGAGGCATGTAAACTCGTTGAGGCCTTCCGGATTTGAATACGTCACCGAGGATTGAAGGACTAAAGATATTCCGCAAACGAAAATAGAAAAACCACGGTAATTCATCTGAAAACGCGCGCGCTCTAGACTTCAAAACGGACAGTTTCGTTGATGCTTTTGTATTCATCTGAGCCAAAGCGAGTTCTCTGTTTGTCTCAGTGTAACACGCGGAGAAATTAGAAAGGTGTGGAGACCCGTGTTTCTGAGTTTTTGTTGGT
>CAYGCU010000190.1:0-1591 GCA_964348475.1 uncultured Candidatus Bathyarchaeia archaeon | reverse complement strand
ACATATTTCAAGACAAGGTTTAAGGTTGTCCTGGAGATTCCCCCTGCAAGCCCGTCGGCTATGGTAGGTGGAACGGGAACATCAACAATTTTCTTGGCCTTAGAGCATTCATACATGGTGTAGGCGGCAGTTGATTGAGCGCCCACAACTCTTATTTTCGGGTTAACAGTCTTGGCCCAAAGGGCTATACCGGAGATTAGACCTCCGCCACCAATAGGAACTATTATCGTATCCGTATCAGGCATTTCTTCCAAGATCTCGCAGCCGATTGTTCCTTGGCCAGCTATAACCTTGTAGTCTTCGAAAGCAGGGATGTAAGTTGCTCCAGTCTTTGAAACCATCTTCTTGCAATAGATCAGGGACTCGTCGTAGTTAGCTCCTTTAAGCATGACTTCCGCTCCGAGAGCTCTACACCGTTCCACCTTTACCTTAGGAGCGTTCTCAGGCACGACAACAGTCGCCTTGATACCCATCTTTTTGGCTACGAAGGCCACGGCTAGAGCGTGGTTTCCAGCTGAGGCCGTGATAACCCCTCTGCTGCGTTCTTCAGGTGTCAACGAACAGATTTTATTGTATGCTCCTCGAGGCTTGAAGGACCCGGTCTTTTGCAGGCTCTCCCATTTCAAGTATATTTCTGCACCGCTTATCTCGCTAAGCCTCTTTGAGTACGTTAGGGGTGTGCGGTAAACGACGCTTTCTAGGTTCTTTCTTGCCTTCAAGACTTCTACGGCAGACAAGGTCATGTCTCTTACTCCTTATGTCATCAAATAGTGATGTAGGAGCCTATTTTTTCCTTCAAAGCCCGCTCGTACACGAGTTGCGAGGTCACGACGTCTTGAACTGCAATGCCCGTGAGATCGCAAACAGTTATCTCCTCCTCGCTTTGCCTTCCGCTCTTCAGCCCCAGCAGTATCTCACCCAGCTCCGCGTGAATGTCTTCTACAGATACTGTTCCGTCTTCAACTGCGTGGTGAACCTCTCCCAACCTTACACATTGTTTAACACTGTCCACAACGATCTTGTCTGCAATCCCCAGCACTCCAGTTTCCAACTCCTGCTTCTCCGGAGAGTCCGCTCCCATCGCTGTTATGTGCATTCCCTTCCCCACCCACTCTGTCTTCACCAGCGGTGACGTGCTTGGCGTAGCGGTCACTACAACTTCGCAATTTTTGACTGTTTCCTCGGCGGAGCTCGCAGGGACGATTTCTGCTGTCAGCTTTCGCCTCATGTCCCCGACGTACCTTTCGACGTTGGCTGGGGTTCGTCCCCATACCTTCAGGACGCGGAAATCTCTGACCTTGCTCAGAGCCTCGATTTGAAGCCTCGCTTGCGTTCCGGTTCCAATAACAGCCACGTTTTCAACAGACTTTTTCGCGAGACAACGTGCTGCAAGGGCTCCAGCCCCCGCGGTTCTCATGTCTGTTATGAATCCCATATCGACTAGGAAGCTTCGAGGCACTCCGGTCTTGGCGTCGAAGAGAAGCATCATGCCGCCGCTTGATGGAAGTCCAATCTTTGGGTTTTCATAGAAGCCAGACGCTATCTTGATGCAGTAGTTGTCGGATCCCTTCAAGTATCCAGGCTTTATGTG
>CAYGCU010000189.1:544-1593 GCA_964348475.1 uncultured Candidatus Bathyarchaeia archaeon | reverse complement strand
CTCAATGTTTTCACTCTTCATCTCACTTTTCGCCGCTTCGGTAAACCGCTTGCCAATAAGGACACCCTTATCATAATTCCGTTTCTCCAGAATATCACCCATCTCCCTAACAGTATCCACACTAACATATCCTGATTTTGCCTTGGCTTCAGTTATAACACGTATCAAAATCTTATCATCTGACTTGGAAGGCGAAACCGTAAAATCTACTATCCCCTCCTTCCTTCGAGTTCTCCTTTTTTCATAGTCTCTGACCGCTGAAATCACCTCAGCCTTCTTAACAAGCTGTTCTCCACTCACTTCATCACTCATTTAACAACCAAAACTCCGAAAAACAATAACATCCCATTTCATCCTCTGTATTCTCATGGACACTTATATATGCTCGCGCCAGGCTTCATGTGAACTTCAAACCCCATTTTTCTCTATAGGCTTTCACATTCATTTATGACGCTAACCCATGGTTTCTGCAGTGAAGAGGCTAACCCCAACCTCGCAAAAATCATGTGGTCAAGCTATAGGAACGAAGCAAATACCAACTCTCGAATGAATGGCTAAAGTTGCGAGCAATAAATCTAATAGTCAGAATTCGAGATCACCACGGGGGGATTCATTTGGCATTTGGGCACATAGTACTGTTATCCGATGATGAGATTACGCGTGTCCATGAGACAAGTTTGAAAATACTACGGGAAATTGGAATAAAAGTTCTCAGCAAGAAAGTACAGAGCCTACTTGCAGAAAATGGTGCTGAAGTGGATTTAACTCGTTCAATTGTGAAAATTCCAAGTTCCCTCGTAGAAGAAGCGATCAAAAAAGCGCCAAAAGAAATAGTCCTGTGCGGAAGAAATCCAAAATTCGACCTTAAACTTCCCTCAAAAGATTTCACTTTCATTGCTACAAGCGGCTACGCGACTTTCATGCGAGACTTTGAAACTGGAAAAAAGAGAATGACGAGAACGTCGGATTTGAAGGACTTCGCCATTCTAGCTGACTATCTTGACGGAGTTGATTTCTTCGACTCCATTGTAGCTCCTACGGAACTACCT
>CAYGCU010000189.1:0-534 GCA_964348475.1 uncultured Candidatus Bathyarchaeia archaeon | reverse complement strand
CAGAAAAGCACGTCCTGAATAGAGCCCTTAATGAGAAACAAGCAAAATGGCAGATTAAGTTAGCGGCTGCCATTGTTGGTGACGAAGAGAAACTAAGAAAAAGACCCGTATTCTGTTCGGTGAATTGCCCTGTCAGTCCTCTTGTATTCGAGGAAGGCTCGTCTGAAGCTATTGTTGAGTTGGCTAGAGCTGGAATTCCGGTTGTACCTATGTCCATGGCTTTGTGCGGCAGTACGGCTCCCGCAACAATTGCAGGGACATTAACCATAGTTAACGCCGAAAACCTTGCCGCCATTGTCATTCTTGAGTGCGCCAATCCAAGTGCCCCAATGATTTATTGTGCAGAATCATCGTCAGCAAACATGAAGACGGGCGAAATTAACTATCAGGCACCAGAATTCCCTCTCATTGCGGCGGGAGCCACTCAGATGGCAAGGCTGTACAAGCTTCCTTGCTACACAACGGGGATAGGGATGGACGAAACCCCGAATGATTGGAAATCTCTTGTTGAGGCTTCCAAAAGGTTAGCTCTTT
>CAYGCU010000188.1:0-1599 GCA_964348475.1 uncultured Candidatus Bathyarchaeia archaeon | reverse complement strand
ACGACTACGTTCAAGTCTGGACGCAGAAGTTTAACACCAGTTGCAACAGGTATGCTTCTTCCATGTGGCGTGTGGATAGAGTCGGCGTTGAAGTAGGGGGATGGAATCCACCCTGCGCAACCGATGCCGCTGCAGAAAACGAATTTGCTTAAGTCTTTGTGTTCTAGTTCATGAACAGCTCTAAGAAAGTGATTTATCACGGTTACGCAACCACAGCCCACGCAGAAGGGAAGACTCATGTCCCTCAAGTATTTTCGACTAGTGAATGCTTCAGTCAACCTTTTTCACGCTCTCAATGATTTTTGCTAATAGCTCTTCGGGTGTTATCATTTCTCCACCGCCAATTTTGTTCAGTGGAATAACTGGCACATATCCGCGTACCACTCTTTCCACCTCATAAAAAACTTCTCCCATGTTCAATTCCGGCACGATAATAACTTTGGCGTTTTTAGCTATGTTACGTACTGCTTCTTCTGGAAAAGGCCATATGGTCTTCAACCGAACAAATCCGACAGTGATGCCTTTTTTCTTCGCTAAGTCAATAGTTTCGTATACTGCTCGGGAGGTGCATCCGAAAGAGACGATTCCGACATCGCAATCGTCAAAATTGTTGCTTTCGTAATCCACGATTTTCTCAGCGTTATTCTTGACCTTTCCAATCAGATTTTCAACCAGTTGCTTATGCACGGCTCGGTCAGCAGTGAAGCGATAGCCATATTCATTGTGAGTTGACCCTGTTATAGGTATGTTGTAGCCTTCGCCCACTGATGGCATAGGCGCTACATCTTCACCGTTGAAAAACGCTTTATCTGTTGGCTTCGGCTTTTTCCGATTTATTATCGTTATTTGGTCAGATTGTGTAATGACGATTTGCTCTCTCATGTGCGCAATGATCTCGTCTGCCAACAACACCACGGGCGTTCGATAAGTTTCAGCCAAATTAAAGGCGCGAATGGTTAAATCAAACATTTCTTGAACGGAATTGGGCGACAAAGCTATGGAAGCGTAGTCACCGTGAGTGCCCCAACGCGCCTGCATCACGTCGCCTTGACCGCACTTCGTAGCTTGACCCGTACTGGGGCCAGCTCTCTGAGCGTCTACAACAACGCATGGAGTTTCAGTCATAAACGCATAGCCTATCAGTTCCTGCATCAGACTGAAGCCTGGCCCAGAAGTAGCCGTCATCGCTTTAGCTCCAGCCCAGCTAGCTCCAATAACAGCGCCAAGAGAAGCCATCTCATCCTCCATTTGAACGATGATTCCGCCAACCTGTGGAAGCCTCCACGCTAAGTGCTCTGCAATTTCACTGGCTGGAGTGATAGGATAACCAGCGAAGAATCGACATCCGCTTACAATGGCCGCCTCGGCGCAAGCCTCGTTGCCTTGCCAAAAATACGTTCCAGGAATCATCTTACTTGTCAAAGTTGTTCCTCCCTTTTAACTCCGACATGTGTCTTAACTCTTATTCGCAAATTGACTTATAGAGATATTCATGCGCGTGCATCCCACGCCATTACTGGCTACAACAGCTAAGAATGTTAACATAAAAATTTTGAAGTCCATTACAGCATTAAGTTTTAAAGGAAGATCAAAGACAGT
>CAYGCU010000187.1:0-1644 GCA_964348475.1 uncultured Candidatus Bathyarchaeia archaeon | reverse complement strand
TGTAGACATTAAAGACCCAAGCAAAATAATTGACTACGCGATTTTGTCGTCCACGCTGCTCGATTCAGGAGAACACATGACGACCACGTTTGAACTGGGCAAGGTCAACCACATCCTTGTAGAGGGAGAGGACGTAAAGGTCTTATCGCTGACCATTGGCGACCAGCGTATTAGTGTTTTCATGAACAAAAAGGTTGATCACAACACAATTTACAAAGACTTACGTCTGGAGTGAAGACGCGCCGGCAACCCTCCCCAATGCGGGGGAAAATGGGGGTTTGAGGGGAAAGGCGTTCTTTAACCACCCCATCTTCTCCTTTCTCTTTTCTCCTCAACCTCATCCCCAAATGCAAAGGCAAAATGCAGGGGCGTCGCAGCGAGATTATACAACGTGTTAATGTTGAATCCGATTTATTTATTCCTTATTTCTTATATCAGATTATATCGAGTTCTAACTTGTCACAAAGTGTTAAATACGTAGAGATATATGAAACACATATAGAGAAAAGTTTTTGGTGCCTTGTTTGATTCAAGGGAAGAAGTTGGACTCTTCGCATCGAAGTCAAGCAGAAATAATTGCAGACATTTTACAAGTGGCAGCTGAGGGTGCAAAGAAAACGCACATCATGTACGGATGTAACCTCAGCTTTCGCCAACTCCAAACCTACTTGGATCTTCTTCTTGACAGGGGACTCTTGAAAACTGTTTCAGAAACGAGAGGAGGTAGCAACCCGGCTTTTTTCCAAATCACGGCTCGGGGGCAAAGCTTCCTTGATGTCTATCAAAATCTCAGAGGCCTTTTAACCACTTAACGTATTTTTCTTTCAAAAGCTTTGAGTTTCTTTAATGAACTTGAGCATTCTAGGAGTGAGTTTCACTTTTTGTTGTTTCTTGTTTGAAATAATTAATTTGTACTCGGCTAGGAAACCTAGAATTATTTCAACTTTGGATTCATGCAAGCTATACTTCTTTACGGCCTCTCTTGCCTCGTGCCACTTTCCGTCTTCTAGAAGCTCTAAAATGTCATCGATTGACGACAAGGCCGAAGACTCCCTCTCGGATGTTCAAAGGTATTAGCATTAGGGGTATAAATGGTTTCTGAGGAATTTGTTCAGAAGATTCTTCTAAACTATAAGGCGGCAAAAAGCGCAATTTTGTCTGTTTGAAGATGCATGAAAATGTTTATCTTGGTTGTTCCCCGTGCGTTTGCCTACTTCGACGTTATCTACGTTTTCAAAAGAACATTGAATTCGCGTGCGCATTGCTAAAGAACTTTAGACTGTTCGCTCAGTAGCATATTCAAACCTGAAATTAAGCCTCCGGTTTCTCCTCTTCCCCCACCAACTCTTCCGAGATCGACTTCTCAATCTTTTTAGAAGCCAGTACATAAACTATCCAAGCGGCTAACCCGTAAGTGATTCCATTTATGATAGCACTTATGTAAAAAGCGTAGGGCGTAGACGGTATTCCAAACCATGTGTAAATCATGTTTCCTGGAAACATCGGAACCGGAGCTACAATGGTTGCCACAGTGAAGAAAACGAAGAACACAACAAAAATTGGGGAGTCTTTCATATTCTCTCACCTCAATTCGCAACATACGTGGCTGTTTCCCTTCTTTTGCCACAAATGTGGATTTCAAAT
>CAYGCU010000186.1:0-1676 GCA_964348475.1 uncultured Candidatus Bathyarchaeia archaeon | reverse complement strand
GAAGGAAGCACTACAACTCTACGACGAAGTTATGAAATACTTGGTTCAGGTATCCCACGCAGACTAGACATACAACTTACCTTGTGAGTCATAGAAGAACTGCCAAACAAGCTGGGAAATCCATATAACAGTGTTATAACAACAGTTATATGAACCGAAAAAATCGGATGAGTAAATATGAAGATGCTGTTCATCCACTGCGACTACTTCTCCTATCTCACAACCAAGCCGACCAAAATAGCCGAGAAAATAGTGGAGGGGTGCAAGAGTTGTGCCTTTAAAAACGCATTAGTCATCTTTGTGACCGCAGAGAAGTGCGACGCGAAGAATCCGAAAGCGGTGGTTGAGAAAAGTGTCAGGGAAACGATAAAAATGGCTGAGCAACTCGGGGTAAAAAATCTGGTTTTATTCCCGTTTGTCCATTTGTCTGACCAAATAAGCGATCCCGATACTGCCAAAAAAATCATGGAAGACTTTCACAAAACGCTTATGACCTCAGGGTATCCGGTAGACAAGGCGCCCTTCGGTTGGGAAAAAATGTTCTCCTTAACATCGAAGGGCCACCCGTTGGCGGAATCGTCGAGAACCATTAGACCCTAAGCTTTATGCTACGTTTATTTTGTATTTCTTTGCGATGTCTTGAAGTGCCTGAGTCAGGTATTTTGTCTGATTCCACGTGAGCCCGTAGGTGTTCAACTTCCAAGCCCGGGTAGCGCCTGCAAACTCTCCGACGATGCGTCTTTTCTTTAACTCGTCGCTAAAAAAGAAGCCTCTCCTCTTGTGGGTTCGCGCGATCTTGTCAAAGCTTTCGGTTGTGTCCACTTTGGTTAGGGTGTGTTTCCTCGGCATTTCGCTCAGAACCTTGTTTCCTTCTATCTTCAAGAATTCCTCAGCGAAATAGTTGATCTTTTTGACCTCTTCGTCCCAGTGCTTAACTCGTTCTCGCACAACTGGGAAACCTGCCATCATCGCAATCAAGTTGGCTCCCATTAGTGTGCAGCCCATCATTTCCACCTCTTTGATCCCGAATCTTCGTTTTGTCACGTCGCCAATCATCTGGGTTGTTCTGAACACCTTGTCCGCCCACTCTTCGGTGGTTGCCAAGATGCCGGAGGGAGCTGGGGAGGCAAAGCTTTTGTGTCCCGAGCCCACGAGGAAGTCGGCGCCTATCTCCTTTCCGTTTACTGGCATCACCCCTATGCTATAGGCGCCATTGCATAGGAAAGGGATGTTGTAGTTTTCTGCTACCTTCGCGATTCCGTAAACGTCGTGTTCGTTTCCCAGCATGTAGTCGAAGTGGTCTATAATTATGAGCTTTGGAAGTGCTCCTGTTTCCTTCTTCACTTCCTCAATTTTCTGAGCCGTGTTATTCGCGGTGACAACGTTGTTTTCGTTTAGAGGGACCTCTTTAACCACGCCGCCGGCGGCTTCCACAGCCAAGAACTCAGTGTAATGCGCTAGCGAAGAGACAATCACCGAATCTGCCTTCTCCACGAGCGAGTTGGCTACGGCTTGGAAGCCCCTCCTTGCGCCCGGGACAACCCTCGCCTGATCCATTCCCAAGAACCTTGCCAGTTCAGCGTGGAACTCATCTATGGGCGGCCTACGTATCTTGTCGAGCCTGAAAGGCTTTCTGCACCAGTCGCAGGTTGAGTAGCCGTCTCCATACGCGATCA
>CAYGCU010000185.1:0-1725 GCA_964348475.1 uncultured Candidatus Bathyarchaeia archaeon | reverse complement strand
GGTGGAGCCAAATAATGAGAGCGGCGAGGTGTCACTGATCCCCGCCATACAATCCATAATAAACGGGGGAGGCAGGGTTTACGCCGTGGAACTGCAAAGGGAAGAAAAGAGGATAGACATAGGAAACCCAAAATTATACTGGCAAGCGTTGAACGCCACATACAAACTGTTTGGAGGCGAGGGGTCATCGTAAAAGACTGCATGATAATGGTAGGCACTAGGCCGGAAATCATCAAGATGGCTCCCGTGATTCGAGCCCTAGAAGGGAACTCGGTGCCCTACACCTTCGTCCACTGCGGGCAACACTACGACTACGAGATGTCTCAGCAATTCATTGAAGAACTGGAATTGCCGAAGCCGGAGTATGGCTTCAAGGTTAGAGTTTACTCACCAGGTCTGCAAACAGGAAGAATCATGACGCTTATGGAGCGGGTCATAAAGAAGACCAAGCCGAAGGTTGTGTTAGTGGAAGGCGACACCAACGGGGTCTTGGCTTCCGCTTTAGCCGCCGTGAAACTCAATGTACCAGTCGGCCATGTAGAAGCTGGCCTTAGAAGCTTTGACCTGCGCATGCCAGAGGAGCACAATAGGCGTCTTGTAGACCACGTTTCAACTTACATGTTTGCCCCCACGGAAAACGCCCGGAAAAACTTGGAGAGGGAGAGCGTTTGGGGCAAGATATACGTGACCGGAAACACGGTTATTGACGCCGTCATACAACACCTTCCCATGGCGGAGAGAAAATCCAGAATCCTCGAGAAGATAAGGTTCGAAAAATTTGCCCTCGTAACCGCCCACCGAGCTGAGAATGTTGACGATCCGGTTGTACTCAAGAGTTTCGTTGAAGCGTTTGTGAAGGCGCCTTTACCAATTGTTTATCCAGTTCACCCGAGAGCCCGGAAGCGACTGCGTCAACAGAGAATGTGGAGGAAACTTTCCTCCTCAGGAAACGTTCAAATTCTTCCGCCCCTAGGCTACTTCGACTTCTTGCTGCTGATGAAAAACTGTGAGATGATGTTAACGGACTCCGGAGGATTGCAGGAGGAAGCAACTGCACCCCCAATAAGAAGACTTGTTCTGGTGACCCGACTTTCCACGGAGAGGCCGGAGGCTGTTGAAGCCGGCTTTGCTAGGGTGGTGGGCGTGGAAAAAAAGGGGATCATAACGGCGATGAAACAAGCCCTACGCGAGAGAGGAGAGCTTCCACGATTCTCACCGTACGGAGACGGAACAACTGCGAAGAAAATAGTCAAAATCGTGATGGAGGAGGCATTTTAAGTTCGTGAGTGTCTCATAGGGTTCGTGGGTTGGAATCCTACCTCAACAATTTTTGACGGGTCCTTAGTCTCTGTGCGCTAGAAAGTGGTTGGCAAAGGCAGGCTAACACCAAGCAATGAAAACTCAAGCGCAACTAAAATAAATTCCACCCACCTCTTAGTCACCCATGCGACTCTTCTTCGCCTGCACCGAACTAGGCCTGGGACACGTACAAAGAACCATACAACTCGGAAAAAAACTGCGACAAAGAGGGCACGAAATACACTTCTTCTCAGGGGGAGTCGCATGCAACCTGCTGAAAAAGGAATTTGAAAACGTCCACCCTTGCACGCCTGTAGGTTGGTATGAAAACGCTCATGGAGTAATCCCTTCAGCATCTCTTCTAAACATTCTAACTCCACTACCATGGTATGACTACGAACACAAAAAGCTAAAAATAAAGACACC
>CAYGCU010000184.1:0-1747 GCA_964348475.1 uncultured Candidatus Bathyarchaeia archaeon | reverse complement strand
CCCGCGTCAGAGAGAGCTCCGCTGAGGGGAGCGTGAGGCTCCGACTGTGAGGCTGAGTGTTAGTTACGTGGGACACAGCGCCCGCGACAAGAACTTTTAAGTTAGCCAACATCGAAAAACTAAGAGGCGATAAGGCTTGGACTTGGAGCACAGACTGACCATAGTTACTAGAAACGCAGAGGAGGTCGTAACCTCCCAAGAGCTGCGTGTGTTGCTAGAGACCGAAGCTAAGCCCAAAGCATACTGGGGATTTGAATCCAGTGGTCTCATGCACATCGGGATTGGTTTCTGTGGCTACAAGGTCAAGGACATGGTGAACGCTGGCTTCGATTTCACCATTTTTCTCGCCGACTGGCACTCTTGGATAAACAACAAGCTGGGCGGCAACATGGAAAACATTCGCGCCTGTGGCGAGTATTTCAAAGAGTGCTTCACTGCGCTTGGCATAAATCCGGACAGCGTGCGGTACCTTTGGGCTTCCGACATAGCCAAGGACATAGAATACTGGGAGAAGGTGATTCGCATAGCAAAGAACTCCTCGCTTAAAAGAACTTGGCGAGCGCTTCCAATTATGGGTAGAGAAACCGACTTAACCGACATGGAAACAGCTTGGGTCTACTACCCCTGCATGCAAGCAGCCGACATCTTCCACATGAACCTAGACGTAGCCTGCGCGGGCATGGACCAAAGAAAAGCTCACATGCTGGCGAGGGACACCGCCGGAAAACTCCACTGGAAAAAACCAGTGTGCATTCACACCCACCTCCTGATGGGACTGCAGGAACCTGAAAAGCTCGAAAAGCGGTTTGATGAAGATGCCAACATAAACCTACAGATCAGCTCAAAAATGAGCAAGAGCGTGCCCCAAACCTGCATATTCATACACGACCCGCCCGATGATGTTAAAGCCAAGATGAAGGCAGCCTACTGCCCACCTAAGCAAGTTCAGCGAAACCCCGTGCTTGAACTGGCCAAGTACGTGGTATTCGCCGAGAGACAAAGTTTAGACATACCACGACCGACCAAGTATGGCGGTCCAGAGAGATACGCAACCTATAAAGAAATGGAGAAGGCTTATCTGAAGGGAAAGCTTCACCCGCTTGACTTGAAGAACGGTGTCGCAGAAGCCCTCGTGGAAATTCTGAATCCGGTCAGAGAACACTTCCGTAGGCATCCGCAAGCTTTGAAGAAGATGATGGAAATAGATATTACAAGGTAAGGGTTTTGTCAACTAGACTAGAGAAAAGAACCGAAAAAATCCTGCAACTTCTTGAGAGACTTGAAAAAGAATCAGTTAAGGGTATCCCAATAATTGTAGAGGGAAAAAACGACGTTAACGCTCTGCAGAGGCTAAACGTAAAGGGCGACGTCATCTCAGCCAAAACCTCAGGCAAGTCCTTCCTCGATGTTCTCAGCGAGGTAGAGAGAACAGGAAAGCGGGAAGTCATCCTTCTGATGGACTTCGACAAGCGTGGCAGGGAATGGACTAAACGCCTGACGCAACACCTTGAAAAGATGAGGATAAAGCCCAACTCGCTCTTTTGGAGAAAACTTCTAGGTCTCGTGGGGCGAGACTTGAAAGACGTTGAAGGTTTAGCAACCTACATGGAAACGTTGAAGAAAAAATGTGGAGGATAAAGTAGTAAAGTATAAGAGGTACAAGCCAATTAAACTCAGAGCATCTCATAACTGTAATGAGGTTAAATTCGTGATTGAGGTGAAAATTAATGGGTTCTTCGCAAACGGT
>CAYGCU010000183.1:0-1765 GCA_964348475.1 uncultured Candidatus Bathyarchaeia archaeon | reverse complement strand
TTCATTATGTTATTTGGGTCCATTGCGCGCTTGATTGCCCTCATTACGTCCAAGGCTGAACCATGCTCCTTTCTCATCAGATGCCGAAATCTTAGACCAATCCCCACGCAGTACGAGACCGTGCCTCCCAACTCTAGAGCTTTGTTCACCAACTCATCCCTTGCAGTAGCGTACGCTTCAGCCTTCGCTTCGTCAAATGCTAAATCTATACTCAAGTTTTCAGGAAGCATCCACGAGCTTATGCCCATGGACTTGACCTCTGACCTCTTAACCCATTTTTTAAGAAACTCGTAGAATTCAAGCACTTTGCTAGCTGGGACCGCCGTGTCAATGCTATCCGCGGCTCCTTCCATGTTCATCTGGGAATACATGTCATGTCTGTTCTCCCAATATTCTTCGGCAACCTTGTCATCTAACTTTGTGCCGCCCTCCGACTCTAACACAAATGCTGCACGCTTCACTTGCGCCTCAACTATCTCTTTTACTCCTTCATAGCTCAGCATTACCATTGCTTCCTGTTTATCTGGGGTTTCTTCAACGTTTAATGTTGTTGGGTTTAAACCGCTCCTTAAAACTTCTAGTAAAGACCTGTAAGCCTGTTCAAAACTGTTGAAAGAATACATGAGGATAATTCTCTCTTCTGGAAAAGGATGTATTCGTAAAAGCGCTTCAGTTATTACTCCCAAAGTTCCTTCAGCGCCGATAAAAAGGCTTTTGATGTCAAAACCCGTAGACGACTTCGGCACTTCTCTGGTTTCAACAACAACACCAGTGGGCAATACCACCTTGAGCGCCAACACTAGGCTTCCCATGTCTCCATACTTGCCAGCTCTCCATCCTAGGGACCAAGTTGATATGCATCCGCCTACGGTGGCGGAAGGAAAACTACCTGGGTCGTGACCAAAAGTGAAGCCTATCTTGTTCAGTGCCTCCTCCAAGTTTTGAAGTATCACGCCACCTTGAACCCTTGCACTCATTGACTGCTCACTTATGCAAAGTATTTTGTTCATTCTGGTTAGGTCTAAAACAACTCCTCCCTTAATCGGAACAGCAGAACCAGCGTAGTTAGTTCCAGAACCCCTCGGGGTCAGAGGCATACGGTGTTTGTTTGCAAGAACTACCACCTCACGTACCTCGTCTGTTGTTGCCGGGCGTACAACGGCAAGAGGCCTCACGCCCAGCCTCGGATGGGTCAAAAGGGGATATCGATCACGAGAGTAAGGTATTAGATCGTATGGTTCGTGCAATACGTTTTCTATTCCAACGATCTCTGTCAAAAGTTTAGCAATGCCTTGAGTATGTCCACTAGACGCGTCTTTCATTTTCTAGCCTTCCTAAGCCGCGTTTTGTGTTTTCCTTTCTTTTCAACTAGCTTTAACTTTACGCAATGCGTCTCTCGATGTCTGTATGGTTTTTGTGATTTCACCTTTTGTGTGTACGACGGACACGTACCACTGTTCGAAATGACATGGGCCCCAAGGGAGAATTCCCTTGTTAACCATGTTAAACCAGAATTCCCATGTTTTTTCAAGGTCGGTGGTGTCTGCGTCTCTATAGTTTGCGGGTTCCATATCTGTAAAGAATACGTATCCTAGAGGGCCTATGCTGTTTACCCACGCTGTGACGCCCACATCATCAATCATATCTCTTACACCTTTACTTAATTGGTTTCCCAGATTGGTTATGTGCCTGTGCGCTTTGTTCGTCATCACTTCTGTTAGGCAGGCTAGTCCCGCAGATATGGAAAGAGGATTCGCGCAGTACG
>CAYGCU010000182.1:0-1774 GCA_964348475.1 uncultured Candidatus Bathyarchaeia archaeon | reverse complement strand
GTCTGTAACAAATTTTTCTCTGCGAAGTTTTTCGGCGAGGCTTTGCTCATAACTCGTCAGCTCTCCTTCTGTGAGTTGAATTTTCAGTGCCTTTTGAAAGCCCGTAACTAATGCCTGACATGCCACGTCTGTTGAAACGGTTGCCCCAAGTTCTTTTTTAATGGAAGTCAACCTTTTCCGAGCTATGTTCAAAACGTCAGTGATGGTTTGGGCCCACGGAACTCTTAGAAACGTAAACATTTTCTCCAAGTCTACGTTCAACAAGAAGGATCCGTGTTGAAGCAGTACACCTCTTTTACGAGATTGGGCGCTCCCAGAGATTTTCCTCCTGCTTATTGTGACGTTTGGACACCGCTTAGGGTCTCCGAGGTTGAAATCGGCTCTGACACCTAAGGTTTTGGCTGCTTCAACGAGACCATTGCATATTAGATGATAGGCGGCTACCACATCCTCTGACCTCAAATCCTTCTCGCTTACCACCACGCTGTAGGTTATCTCGCCGCTATAGTCATGGTAGACGGCTCCTCCACCCGAAATTCTCCTGACCACATCAACTCCATGTTTTTCGCAGTTTTTTACGTGGACTTCTTGGAAAATGTCTTGGAAGCGGCCGATGGAAACAGCGGAGGGCTTCCACCGATAAAAGCGTATGGTGTTCGGCACCGTCTCCTCTATTCTGGCCCTTAAAATAGCCTCGTCAACAGCCATGTTCGTGAATGCTTCTCTAACCTCTAGTTTCAGCAGCCTCCAAGTGCTCATTTCAATCCCATGACATACGTGGCTAACTCGTTATTTTGGTTTCGGGTCAAGAAATTAATCGAAAATACACGCATTCTAGATTTGCTTTAACATACTCGCTCGAATTCTTTCAGCGACCACATCCAATTCTTTTCTATTGGGTTCAACGCCGTAGTTAGGACCAAATCTCACTCCGAAACCATCGCCTCTGAATCTCGGAATCACGTGCAAATGAACGTGAAATACGTCTTGGGAAGCGGCTTCCCCATCAGCCAAGAACAAATTTATTCCTTCACATTTTACGCCTGATTGCCTGAGAGCTCCAGCTACACGCATTGCAACTTTGAACATGTATGCTCCTAACTCCAGATCAAGTTCAGATAATTGCGCAACATGGGTTTTTGGAATAACCAAAACATGTCCTAGATTGATCGGTTGAATGTCCAAGAGGGCCATAATTCTTTCATCACTGTAAACTATGCTTGCAGGTTCAACACCTTTGACGATGCGGCAGAAAACGCAATCATCCAACTTGTAAACCTCAAATTTGTCAATCTTCTGTAACTCTTATTCGCGCAGTCGTATTTTAGAGCTCTCTTCAGCTTCTTTGTTTCCTTCAGTCCCTTTACTGTATCAATTTCAATCATGCGTGCATTCTATTTCTTTTTTCGCGTGAGCATTCTTTCTAGTGTTGGTCGCAATTTCTCGTTTTCCGCTTGAATTCTTTCTTTCCCCAACGCCTTCATCTGTTCCGTCATTTCCTTAATGAGATCGGCAAACTTCACGCCTTCCGCTGCGGATACGTATTCAACTCTGAACCTCTCAGGGCTAAGCCCCAATTTTTCTAGCACCATTTTCAAGGCGTCCGTTCTCTTCTTCATCCACACGTTCCCTGAAATGTAGTGGCAGTCGTAGGGAAGGTGGCAAGCAGCTACAAGCACCATGCCCGCGCCCAACCTAAGGGCCTCTAGAACAAAATTCTTGTCCACACGCCCCGAGCACATAACCCGTATCGCTCGATGGGTGGGAGGATACT
>CAYGCU010000181.1:0-1784 GCA_964348475.1 uncultured Candidatus Bathyarchaeia archaeon | reverse complement strand
GAGACTCCGTGAGAAGATTGTTAGAATCAAATGCGACTAGAAGATAAAAGCGCTGCAAATAGGTCGTTTACCTCAATTGACCTTAGTAGGGCCAAAAATGTGTGAAGTCTGCGAGTTTTTTTGACGAAGGGGTCTTTCATTGCAAGGGTAAATGCGACAACGATGTTGATAAGATAGTTAACTGCCTCATAAACCGCCAAAGCGGCCTAGTCATTTGCAAGAAACGTAGAAAGCCAGCGTGTTAGACACAGCAAAATTCGCTGCAAGAATGATGCTGAAAGTGTGAGGAGAACAGCTGAGCTAGGCCCGCACCAAACAGTATAAATTAGCACTAGAATAATAGTACAGGTTAGTATAGTCTAAGTATGCATCTACGCTTCTTGGAGGTTTTTGTATGGTGCGTAAAAAGAAGCTCGTGGAGTATGAGGAGAGGATAAAACAAGCGTTGGTTATCCTTGGGCAGATTTCGGAGGACACCACGACTCCTCGAAACATAAGGAGAGCCGCGAAGGGGTCAATGAATGCCTTACAGTTGACCGAATACACCCCGGCAGTAAGGGCTTCTAACGCCATATCCACTCTCGACGAGATTCTTCAGGACCCTAACATGCCACCCTACACTAGGGTGAAGCTTTGGAACGTGATGAGCCTACTTGAGGCGATTAAGGATTAACCTGATAAAGAATCGTGGTTGAAGGTCTTCTGTTAGCGTAGGCATCCTAGAATTACTTGATGGTTTCATTAAAGCATATATGGTAGTTGTTACATGTTGTTTTGGGCCTCTCTGGTGGGTAACCCTTGAAGTCTGACGTGATAATCGTTGGGGCTGGTCCAGCTGGCATATTCTCAGCCCTAGAGCTAACCCAGAACACAAATCTAGGTCTGCTCATGCTGGATAAGGGACCTGACCTTGACAAGCGTAAGTGTCCAGCAAGCCGAGGCTTGGGGTGCGTAAACTGCGATCCCTGCACCCTTCTATCGGGGTGGGGAGGCGCCGGAGCCTTCAGCGATGGAAAGCTCACCTTGTCCACTGAAGTTGGGGGTTGGCTTAACGAGTACCGCAACGAGAAGAAACTCTCAGAGCTCGTGGATTACGTGGATGAAATTTACCTAAAGTTTGGAGCGCCCAAGCATCTATACGGAGTCGATCCAGACAAAGTCGAAGAAATCAGGCGAAGAGCTTCTTTCGCAGGGCTTAAACTGGTTCCTCAGAAGCTGCGTCACATGGGCACCGAAAAATGTGCTGATGTGCTTCGCAGGATGCGCAGTCACCTAAAAGACAAGGTTGAGATTCGAACCGAAACCGAGGTGAAGGGTCTTCTAATGAAGAACCAGACGGTTGAGGGAGTGGAAACAACTGCGGGAGAAAAGATTTACGGAAAACATGTTATCGTGGCTCCTGGCAGAAGTGGAGCCGAATGGTTGAAGTCCGAGGCGCAGACGTTAGGACTGAAAACACCCAACAACCCTGTGGATGTGGGTGTTAGGGTTGAAATTTTAGCTCCAGTTTTGGAGGAACTGACAAACGCTTTGTACGAGCCCAAGTTCATATATTACTCCAAATCCTTCGACGATCAGGTGAGAACCTTCTGCGTAGCGCCTGAAGGTGAAGTGATCACCGAGTCTTATGATGGCGTTTTAACGGTGAACGGCCAGAGCTACGCTGAGAGGAAGACCGGAAACACAAATTTCGCTGTTCTCGTCAGCACTTCCTTCACCGAACCGTTTAGGGAGCCAATTGCCTACGGAAAATACCTAGCTCGACTCACCAACTTGCTTAGTGG
>CAYGCU010000180.1:0-1786 GCA_964348475.1 uncultured Candidatus Bathyarchaeia archaeon | reverse complement strand
GCGGATCGGATGGCTGGAACTAGGGATTTCACCGCGACTTCGCATGGCAGCAACATATTGGCTCACCGGACTATATTATTGATGTCGAAAGGTATATAAGAATGACGTATGTCATTAATATATATGACGTATGTCATAAGGAGCCTAGGAGGGAAACGTTCTTGCCATTCTCCTTTCCTCTCTTCTCCTTCCCCTCTTTCAGCGGGGCCAGAGACGATGATACCTCACGGCGTCTTATGACATCCGTCATTAGAAGGCTTCAACCATGGTTCTTGAAATAAACTCCCGTCAATGGTTGTCCAAAATAGTAAATAACAGTGAAGAACTACCCGAAATTATGAAACAAGCAGACAATATTTGCCGATATTGCGAGCCTATCTCTCCTATGATCTGCGTTGAGCAATGTGAAATATGGAGAGCAAAAAACGAATTTTTAGAAATGAACGGAATGTTATGCAGAAGGGATCACGTCTATAATCTGCTTAATGCCGTGAAAAATGATAGACGGCAAAGAGTTATCGAGGCACTTTCTGAACGCCCTCGTAGCATAAAGGGACTACAAGAATACTTGAAAAGCAAAGGATACCATCACAGTCAGCACACCATCGCCAGCGAATATGTTAAACCACTTGTAAAAGCGGGTCTTGTGAAAAAAGATGGCGACAAGCATAGATTAACATTATATGGTCAGAAATTTCGCGACGTAATGAACAAATTCAATATGAAAAACCCGTTACCACCCCATTCCAGTTGCCACGAAGAAATACTTTTGAAAAAGTTGAAGGATGGACCGAAGTCCTATGCGGACCTTGTTGAATCAGTTACTCAGAAAAGTTTGTCGAGGTCTCTAAAAAGGCTTAGAGAAAATGGGCTGGTAACAAAAAGCAAATCTCCGAACTATGTCTTCTATTTCAGAACAAAGAAAGCGCCGAAGAAGCCATTTTCGCCAACAGAGAAAAAAGTCTATGAGACCATTCCAGAGGCTGGCATATCCGCCCGGGAGCTTTCTAAAGAGGTCGGCATAAACCTCCGAAGAACCTACAAATATCTACGAAGGCTAAGGAAAAGGCGACTTGTTTTTACTCGAAAGAAGCCTAAAACCTATGAATTGACGCCTTCTGGAATGAAACTTGCAAATTTCCTAGATGAAACAGCAAACCTCGTATTAGAAGCCTCGAAGGCTTCTACCTTTCTGCTTGAACGTACTAAACAAACCACAGATATACCTCCACCTTTACTCACGGAGTTCTCTCCAAGACCGCTTCGGCAATCAACCTCTTAGAGTTTCGAAGAATCAGTATTTCCACTTTTTCTTCAGCCTTTCTTTTTTGAATTTCCTTCACCAGTTCTTCTATATTACTTGTGGTCTTACCAGCGAATTCGAGAACTATATCGCCGGAAACTATTCCAGCGTTGTCTGCGGGGCTTCCTGGTATCACTCTTGTAACGAGAACTCCTCTATCAATGGGTAAACCGTAGTAGGATGCTACTTCTCTGGTAACAGTCAATCCACTTACGCCAAGCCAAGGTCTAACCATTCTTCCGTGAGTAATGATTTCGCTGGTGCATCTCTTGGCTGAATTTATCGGAATGGCGAAACCTATCCCTTGGGCGTAAGGAATGATCGCTGTACTGATGGCAACCACTTTTCCTTTTATATCAACCAGCGGTCCGCCACTATTTCCTGGGTTTATGGCGGCATCAGTTTGAACAAGGTTTTCTATCATGCCTCTTTTTGACTCTATAGACCTTTTTACAGCACTTATTACTCCGGAGGTAACTGTTG
>CAYGCU010000179.1:0-1801 GCA_964348475.1 uncultured Candidatus Bathyarchaeia archaeon | reverse complement strand
GCGCGCGCTTAGCTTGGCTGAAGTTAGAATATGGATTGCTGGAAGCGCCTTCCACCCTCTTTACGACCGAGAAAGCCTTTTCCGCAGTCGAGACGCAACACAAGAGATCGTCAAGCGTCGCTATAAGGGTTTGAAGCCTCAGTTCACATTGGATCTGCGTTAATACCTCAGAGCCCCTTCGCGTTGTCTTAATGAACAAACCGTGAGGAACCTTTACGTTGTCCGGCGAAACAGCCTGAGCAACTGCTTCCGCCTCCCTTTCGTTTTCGTAAGAAATCCTCACCTCAGCCTCCAAGCCGCTTCTCCTCCAACCGTTTCCTAACAAGATCGTCCACAAGTTTTACAAAGAGCTCAATGTTTTTGACTGGAACTTGGGCTCCAGCAGCAACGTCGTGTCCTCCTCCCTTGCCCGAATGTTTTTCTGCAGCAATCGCCAGGATCTCTCCAAGGTTGAGCCCTCTGGCCGTCAAGGCGTCTAGCGTCCTTGCTGAGACCTTAATCAAACTTCCCCCAGAGACGGTGGAGTATGCAATGATGGGTTTTTCATGTTTCGGGAGGTTGGTGGAGAGGATGGAAGAAACCGTTCCTATCAAGTTTTCATGGATGAAATTTTCGCCCCGCACCACGTAGATGCTGTCTAACTCCTGTATGCGGCTGGGTTTCTCGTTTAGCCAGTTCAGGGATTTGGTGATGGTTTGCCGATACTCATTCAGCGTGGCGTTAGCTTGGTCAATAGCGGTTGCTCTGTCCCCCATGCAGACGGCTACGCCCAGACTCGGCTTCTCCATTCGCCCTGTGGCGTTAAGCAGAACGGCGAACTCTCGGGCGTCCCTGAGTGGAGTCCAGGGTTCTTCTTGGGTTAGGGTATAAACGTTTCCAATCAAGCTTAGGGCGATGTTGCTTGGTAGTCCCTTGGATGCCAGGTGGTCGGCGAGTGCGGAAAACAACCTCTTTTTCTCCTCCTCTGAAAGGTCTCTTAACGCCAGCCACTTGTCCTTGCTCTTTGGCGTGATTCCCACGCGTTGGACTAGGAAGGCGTAGCTCGCGTCTTCTTCCCCGCTTATTCCAGGGACAAAGGGGTTTGTGGTGTAGGCTAACGCCTTGTGGATGGGGCGTGTCTCCCTTCCGAAAAAGAGAAGATCGGTTTCGAGCTTGAGAAGGCCGGAGTTTACAGCGTCCTCTACGATTGTTTCGTTAACGCCCCCCAACCTCCGCTGCTCGTATTTGTCTTGGAGGTCTCCTAGGGCTCCAATCGTGGCGACGCAGGCTAGATCAACGTTTGTTTTATCTAGAGACTTAGCCACGAGGTACGCCACTCCAGCCCCGCTCAGATCACGGGATCCATCAATTCCGTGGAGGTGAGGATTTACGTGGATGAACGCTGGTGGAGTTTTCCCGCCGGGTTGATGATGATCGAGAATGATTGCACGACGATTAGACAGTCCCTCGCCTAGTAAGTTGAGGTCTCCGCTCCCGAGGTCAGTAAATATGATTAGGGCAGTTTTTTCCACGGTAGCTATTCCGTCAATCACGTTCTCGTCTAGCCATCTCTCAATTCGAACGCGAAACCTCCCTCCTAATCTGACCAAGCATTTCCCCATGACGCCCGCCGCAGCCAGTCCGTCAGCATCATAGTGGGAAGCCACATGGATAGTTTTCTCTTCTTCAACGTACTCACGAATTAAGTTAGCTGCCTCAGACGCGTTTTTCAAGAGGCTGTTCGTTTGCTCTTTCTTCACAGTCATGGAAACTCCAAAATTAAATGAGGGATGCAGTTTTTGCTTTGTACTTCCAATCTGGT
>CAYGCU010000178.1:0-1810 GCA_964348475.1 uncultured Candidatus Bathyarchaeia archaeon | reverse complement strand
CTTAACGTTGGACTCAAAGTGGCCTCAAACGAGATAGTCCTCACTTTCGACGCCGACTACTTGCCCCCGCGGGACTGCGTTAGAAGACTTGTAGCTCCCTTCTCTGATGTAGAGGTCGGTGGGGTAATGGGGCGGGTAGTTCCAGTCAACAGCCCGGAGTCTCTTGTCACTAGGATCATGGATATTGAGAGAGCTGGAGGTTACCAGATGAACCAGCAGGCAAGGTACAACCTGAACCTTATCCCGCAGTTCGGGGGGACTGTCGGAGGCTTTAGGAGGAGCGTACTCAAAGCTGTCGGGGAATTCGACGAAACTAAACTCGCAGAGGACACCGACCTCACCTACAAGCTCTACTTGCATGGTTGGAAAGTCGCCTACGTAAACGCCGCCGAATGCTACGAGGAAGCAGTTCTCTCGTGGAACATGAGGAAAAAGCAGCTCACAAGGTGGGCGATCGGGCATGACCAGTGCTTCTTCGAATACTTCTTTGAGACCTTAAGATCTCCAGTCCTCACATTCTGGCAAAAAGTTGATGGCATTCTCCTACTTGGAGTCTACATCACACCGCTCCTCATACTGATCGGGTGGTTGACAGGAATATTCACCTACCTGGCAGGAGCACCATGGTGGTGTTCCTTCTTCCCAGCAATACTCTTCATCTTCGCATACAATAGTATGGGGAGCTTCGCTGTCTTTGCCGAAGCGGGAGGAAGCCTTTTCCTCGATAAGAGGAAGCGCGGCATCTGGCTTCTCCCGCTGATGCTCTTAAACTTGCTTGCCAACGTCTGGGTTTGCAGCAAGGCATTCTTCCAAGCGATATTCTTGCGTCAGCGGCGTTGTGCGCAAGCCAAGCCGCCTGTATGGGCTAAGACCCAGAAGAGAGGAGTGGGAAAGGACAACTACAATAAGGCGCTTAACAACTTCAGAAACAACAACGCGCACCGATGGGACAAGACAGAGCGATCTGGAAACGGGATTCGCTATTACAACGATGCAAAAAATGCTGAAATCAAAAAGAATCATGAGAAGAGAGGTTGATCGATTGGCCACTTTTGGTTACCTTTTCCTTCTCGGTCTCTTCGCCGGGATGATCGCCCTCTGCTTTCTCTGGGGAGTCTGGGAGTACAAGAATCCCAAGGACCCTGGCCCCCTATTCATCGACCTGGACAGGACAACCGACGAGAGATCGGAAAAGCACGCACCCAGAGTAAGCAAAGCCGCGGATTCCAAATCTTCAGCTCATATGGGAGAATTGACGAAGGCTGGAACGAAACTAATACCATTTGCTTCCTCAAGAAAGGCATTGAAAGCTGAATTGAGTGAACCTATCCGATTAATAGCTGAGTGGAGTGAACCTATTCAATGGAACCCCAAAATGAATGAGACAGTCCGTGTACGAGGTGACGTAAGAATCCTGAAGGGAGAGGTCATTCCCTATAACATGATAGTGGAAGGGAACCTCATTTCCCAGGACAACGTAACATTTCAAGGGGGGCTCAAGATAAAAGGGCGAGCCATCATAGGGGCGCGCAATCGCATAAAAAAGTCCATCGTGTGCCAAAAAGAACTCGTCCTCTTGGAAGATGTGACCGTGCACAACTGCATCGACTGCGAGGGACTCGTCTTCATCAAGAAGGGCGCGAGGGTTGGCGTAGGTGTGGAGGGAGGCGGGATTGCCTCCGCAAGCACCGTATACTTGGAAAAAGCTGAGGGGCCTCTAAACATTCACTCTAAAGAGGGGATTCGTATAGTCAGATCCCTTAGGGAAGTAATTCCTGAAAACCTGAAATCAAACTATTGAAGTGAAAGC
>CAYGCU010000177.1:0-1874 GCA_964348475.1 uncultured Candidatus Bathyarchaeia archaeon | reverse complement strand
AAGACGCAACCGTGCTCCCGGTGGACAGTTTCAGTTCTCCTTTCACCGGCAACCCACTCCAGCTTGCGCAACCGAAGATCACCGAAAATCGGACCGACTTGACGCCACACGCTTCTGACACGTTTGTGTGTTTGCATGATGGCTTCGGCTATTATCTCGCTTTGTTGCTGGAGGGTTTCGGGAACCCGTATGACGGCGATGTCACCGATAATGTCGTAGGATTTGTAGAGAAGTTTAAGCTTGTTAGGCTTAAGCTTGTTTGCGAGAAGAATCTTAAGGCTTCCCGCCATTTTTTAAGGCACCTCGAATGACAGTTCACTCCACGAGAGCCATGCGCCCCAGCCAAACAGCCAAACGCTTCAGTCCCCTAGGAAGATACTCCTGAATCAGCTCCACATCACGCTTTTTGATGGCTTTCAGGACGGCTAGAGACAAGAAGTAAACCGTTGTGCCGACGATCACGTAGAAGGGAAGTAGGTACAGTTGGGAAACGAAGCTTTCCAGTGTACGAGAAAGTGTGACTGCTGTTGCCATGAAAAGAGAGGCTAATGAGGCCTTCCACAACGCTTCTCTGTCGAAGGTGACGTTGAGAATTCTTTTCAAAGCGTATGCTCCCAGTCCAAATCCTATGAATGCAGCTAGGAATCTTGCCCAAGCCGGCCCTATCATGCCCATGCTCAGGTGTGCCAAGGTAATGTAACTTGCAATAGCATTGCAGAATATAGCAATAAAGGTGATCAAAGACGCAGTCTTGGTGCGCTCAAGCGTCAACAGCGTCGGACTAATCCCAATTCCAAGCGTTGTAGGAAGCAAGGCCAAACAAATAATGGTTAGGGGTAAAGCAGCTTCAGCGTACTCCGCTCCAGCAAACACAGCCATCACGGGATAAGCCAAGGCCGCGAGTCCAACGAGCATCGGAAAACCAATTAGAACTGTATATCGTGATGAAACGTGAAAAGCTTCTCTCAAGCTATTTGCCCCCCGTTTTGCGTATAACTCTGAGAGTTGTGGGAAAAGGGCAGTAACAATGGAGACTGAAATCAAACTTGGGACCGCGGCAGCTCGAACAGCCCAGCCGTAAACGCCGAGGCCAGCCTCACCCATGTAGGGCAGTATGAACAGCTGGTCGATCCACCCTGCAATGAACCCGAGGACACCTGAAATGTAAAGGGGATAGGAGAAGTTGATTAGAGGCCTTGCTGGATGAGGTTTTTCAAAGGTGCCAAGGAATCTGTACGTTGAGATAAAGCCCGCAAGGGCGGCGACGACGGAGCCTATCAGCCATCCATAAACCACGCCAAAAAGTCCCCAGCCCAAGTATAGAAGAATGATGCCTATGACGTTCTTAGCAACGGTTTGGCTGAGACTTACAGCAGCAAGTTCCCGAAATTTCTGCAGGCCTTGCAAAAACCCCAACATCTGAGGAGTTAGGATCGCAAAGATGGATGCAAAGGCTAGAATCTGGAACACTGAGGTCCATTTGGGTGTCCCAGACAAGATTGTGGATATTGACTCTGCAGAGAAAAAGAATGCGACGCCCAAGATCAGTGAAGTCAGCAATGTTATCTGTAAAACGCGGCTGACCACAGATCTAGCCTTTTCGGGTCTTCCTTCTGCAAGGTATTGAGCGATGTACTTTGTTGAAGCCGACCGTAAAGCGAATGTTCCGACGATTGGCACTAAACCGAAGACAAAGACCAAGACAAAGTAGATGCCCATGTCAGGATTTGGCGGAGGAGGCAACCGAGTTTGAGGAATCCTAACTAGAAACAGCAGGTATACTACGCTGATGAGGGTGGATACGAATCCCTGAACAAAGAGGTAGGTGGCACCCCGTGCGACTCGTACTCCTGAACTAGGAGTTTTCGGCAATG
>CAYGCU010000176.1:0-1882 GCA_964348475.1 uncultured Candidatus Bathyarchaeia archaeon | reverse complement strand
CTTTGGCGCAGACGAGAAGAATAGTTTCCCTAACCGTTTAGCGATCGCCAGAAAAGAAGTCTTAACCAGACGATAAAGAATATTCTATCACTCTTTTAGGAATTGCTTGGCAGTATCTCTCATCAGTTTTGCGGCCTCAGCTGGATCTTCAGCAAGCGTTATGGATCTCCCAACAATGAAGTAACGCGCACCAGCCTTTATGGCCGACTCGATTTTTCCTCCCTGAGCACCTACACCGGGTGAGTAGATGGGAACGCGATTTTTCAGGATCGTGTGCACCTCCCGTACCTTGTCCGGGTAGGTGGCACCTACAACTGCTCCGTCGGCTTTCCACGACAGGGCTTTCCGGGCGAAAATGACGTATTGAGGAATTCTTCTCCCTGTTTTGGGTTCGTATATTGTTTGGCTGTATCCTTCCTCTGCACCCTTATGGCTCATGTAAACCAAGAGAACGACTCCTCGACGCATCTGTTTGGCGACCTCAAAGACTGGCTGAAGCCCTTGGTCCCACCCCACGAAGGGATTAGCGGTCACAGCGTCAAATCCAACTTTATAGTAGTGCTCCGCTATCGTGCGGTTGGTGTATCCCACGTCGTTGATCTTGCAGTCCATGAGCACTGGCAATCCTTTATCGTGAGCCCACTCAATTATTCTTTGTACTCTCTCGTACAAGCCGAGAGGAAGAATTAGTTGACGATTTAGTTTCAAGGCGCAGATGTATGGATGAACCGTCTTCAGTGTTTCAATGCTCTTGGCAAGAAGACGTTGAGGCTGATCTGGCGGGAGGTCTAGCGCTAACACTATGTTTGAGCCTGTTTTTTTTGCAGAGCGGTCCATTTCAAGTTTAAACGACAAGTTCACCCCCTCTTAGGGAATTAAGAGACGCAAGCAAACTTATTATAGTTTATGTGACGTTGAAAATGGCGTCTTGAACTTGTTTAGGAACGTTTAGAATCATGGAGACAGAGCAAGCCGTGACCTTCAACATCGAATTCCATCTTCGAAAACGTTTTCCACAGCTAAAGGTTTTGACCTGCCAAATTAGGGGCGTAAGAGTTGAAAAGCAAAACGTGGAGTTGGAAAGTTTCAAGGAAAAAGTGATGAGACAAGTGAGAGAGCAATACGATCTGGAATCGCTGAGAAACTTACCCACTTTCAGGGCCTATCGGGACTTCTTTTGGAGGGTAGGGATAGACCCCACCAAGAACAGGCCAGCCGCTGAGGCTTTGATCAGGAGGGTTCTGAGTGGAAGAGCCATACCTAACATAAACACCCTTGTCGATGCTTATAACTTGGCCTCTATCAAAACTGAGATAGCCCTAGCAGCCTTTGATGCGGATAGGCTGAAAGGCGACTTTCTCATGCGGTTTGCCACAGAAGGCGAGGAATTCCTGGGAATTGGAATGGAAAAGCCAATGCTTCTTCAAGGGGGCGAGATAGTGATTTCTGATGGTGAAAAGCTAGTGGCCGTCTACCCTCATCGAGACGCTGATAATACAAAAATAAGCGTGAAAACTAAGAACGTTTTGCTGCTAGTTTGCGGGGTTCCAAGCATCGCAGAAGAACAATTACGGAAAGCTAAACAAGTGGCGTTAGAATATATAACCCGCTTCTGCAACGGAGAAGGAAGAAATTAGCTTTCTACGAGCCAAGTACCGAACCTGAGATAAGATAGAGCGAGGGTCCAAATCCGCGCGCGCATGCAACAACATTTAAATACGACGAAGGGCGCATGTGTCAAAAAGCCTACTAGTGGGAATTTGAAAATGACCAGACCCGTTTCAGTAGACACAGACTGGTACCAATGCAAAGCGTGCAGGAACTTCGTGTTGTGCGATATGCGCTCAAATGCACGCACAATGTCGGAAATAAGGCAGAAAGG
>CAYGCU010000175.1:0-1897 GCA_964348475.1 uncultured Candidatus Bathyarchaeia archaeon | reverse complement strand
AAGGATTCGTGAGCACATAAGGTTTCTGCTGGGTAAAAAAGTCGTGGTTATGATACTAGACACGGACAAGACCTATTCCCTCGGGAGACTTCACTTCACTCCTCGTCCTCAACCGATCAGAGGAATCCATTCGTTCGGAGGTTTCCTCACCTACATGATCGGAAGGCTATTCAAGATGAAGCGAAGAGCTACACCGATCGCAGTTGCAGGCTCCGAAATAACTATAGAAGAAGCTCTCAAAATCGCGGACATCGCTAACAGAGCTCAAGGCTTTGGCGCTGGCAGAACCATATTGGACACGGCGGAAACCTTTGGGGTTTCGTTGACAGGAGTGACTTGGGAAATGCTTGACAGGGTGAAACACAAGCCAATCGTGATTGTAAGGGTCCATTAACTTCTTAAACACAAGATCTGAACACATTAATAGAACTCGCGTAAATAAAATTGAAGAATTTCTGGAAGTGGAGACACAGTGAGATCCGTCATCAAGCAGATGCACCGATTTTTTGATCCGAAGTCAGTTGCGGTTGTGGGAGCATCTCGTAGGGCAACGAAGGCGGGGCACGTCATCTTCCAAAACTTCGTGGACAACAAGCGGAGAGGCATATTCCGGGGAGAGTTGTATCCAGTGAACCCACACGAAGAGTTCATACTTGCGTTTAGGTGCTACCCATCAATCCCAGAAATCATTGGAGAGGTGGAACTAGTCGTCATCGTGGTTCCTGCCAAGGTTGTTTCCCAGATCATGAGGGAAGCAGCCGTCAAGGGTGTGAAGGCGGCAGTAATTATCAGCGCTGGATTCAGTGAAATCGGAAACAAAAAGCTGGAAGAAGAGGTGACCGCAATTGCAAAAGAGGCAGGAATTCGAATATTAGGTCCCAACTGCCTCGGCGTTTACGATTCACATACCGGTGTTGACATGCTTTTCCTTCCAGAAACCAAGGTCCTCACCACAGGCGACGAAGTTGTTGCAACGCCACGTCCGATGGCGGGTCACATGGCCGTTGTTACGCAGAGCGGAGCCTTCGGTGCGTCAGCCTTAGACTATTTAGCTGGGAAGCAGCTAGGCGTAAGCAAGTTCGTGAGCTTCGGGAACAAGTGTGACGTTGATGAATCTGAGATGCTTCGCTATCTTCTGCACGATAAGAAAACACGGGTAATCCTCATGTATGCCGAGAGCATAGAGGCGGGGAGAGAGTTCATGGAGGTTGCGAAAGAGATCACGAAGAAAAAACCTATAGTTGCTCTGAAGGTTGGTAGAACAAATGCTGGAGCTAGGGCAGCCCTGTCTCACACTGGAGCAATCGCTGGTTCTGACAGTATCTACAACGCTGTTTTCATGCAGGTAGGAGTGGTTAGGGCGAAGGACATGGAAGAGTTCTTCGACACTGGCAAGGCTCTAGCCTTCCAACCTCCAGCAGCCGGAAACAACGTTGCCGTGGTCACCGACGCCGGCGGACCAGCCATCATGGCGGTTGACGAATGTGAGTCGAGGGGAATAAATGTAAAGAATTTTTCAGAGGAGACCATTCAAAAATTTGAGGAGCTGAAGAGAAAGGGCACGATTCCTTCCTTCGCGACGAACCTAAACCCTCTGGACCTCACTGGCTCAGCAACGTCTGAGATGTTTGAACAAGGCACCAAGATAGTTCTGGATGATCCTGAAGTCCATGGCGTCATCGTAATTGGTTTACACCATGTTCCCGCCCTCCAAGAGGATTTTGTTGACAGAATAGCAAACTTGTCAAAGGATTACACTAAACCCGTGGTGGCGTGCGACATAGGTGAAACCGAAATGGCGTTGTACATCCGTTCTAGATTTGACAAGTTCGGCATTCCAGCTTACACGACGCCGGAAGACGCTGCGCGGGCTATGGCCGCCCTCGTCAGCTACGGG
>CAYGCU010000174.1:0-1913 GCA_964348475.1 uncultured Candidatus Bathyarchaeia archaeon | reverse complement strand
CCCCATTGCATGAACATTCTTATCGCTGTGGGAGCCGTGTAAAAGATCGTAGCACCATACTTTTCTACTATGCTCCACCATCTGTCTAGTTGAGGATAGTTTGGGGCGCCTTCATACTCTATCATGGTAGCGCCGCATAAAAGCGGGCCATAACAGCCATAGGTGTGGCCTGTAATCCAGCCGATATCGGCGGTGCACCAGAAAACATCTTCATCATGAAGGTCGAAGTCCCACTTTGTGGTCCAATGTGCTTGAACTGTGTATCCCCCTATGTGGTGTTCAACTCCTTTTGGTTTGCCCGTTGTGCCGCTTGTGTAAAGAATGAATAATGGGTCTTCGCTGTCCATGATTTCGGGTTCGCAATAATTGCCTGCGTTTTCTATTAATTCATGCCACCAGTAGTCTCGGCCCTCAACCATGTCAACATCCGTTCCGGTTCTTTTCACAACTACAACCTTCTGTAGCGGTGTTCCTTCAACTCCTTTGTCTGCTTCAGCCTTCAAGTCTATTTGTTTTCCGCGTCTGTAATATCCGTCCGCTGTTACGAGAACTTTGGCTTCTGCATCTAGCATTCTCTCTTGCAGGGATTTGCCGCTGAAGGCGGAAAAGACTACGCTGTGTATGGCTCCGATGCGAGCGCATGCCAACATTGCTATTTGCACTTCCGGAATCATTGGCAAGTATACTCCAACTCTATCGCCTTTTTTCACGCCGAGACCTTTCAGCACGTTAGCAAATTTGTTGACTTCACGATATAAGTCAAAATATGTGAGCACTCTTTCTTTCTCGTCTGGTGGCTCAGGCTCCCATATTATTGCTGCCTTGTTTCTTCTCCAAGTTTTCACATGTCTGTCCAAAGCATTGTAGGAAATGTTCAGTTTCCCATTAACAAACCATTTGTAATACGGTGGTTCCCATCGGTAGGGTTCATCCCATTCCTTGAACCACTCGATTCCTTCCCGGGCAAGCTTAGCCCAAAAAGCCACTGGATCTTTTGTTGCTTTAGCATAAATAGAATCATCGCTTACCCAAGCTCTCTTCTTAAGCTCGTCGGAAGGCCAGAACACATTGTTCTTTTCTGAGTCTTTCTTAACCCACGTAATAGGTTTGAACATTGTTTCAACCACTTTAGGTATTTTTACGGGGCTCTATCGGATACGAAATTGTGCATATAAGCTTTCTCTTTTAAACATGTAAAACACATAACAAAAGTGTTGTGCGCGCGCATCTGCTATTTTGAAAGGAAATGTTTGTGTTGTTCCTATTGCTTGTTCTTTGGGAATATGGGTAAAACTGTTTTTCCGTAAACTTCGTTTAGCACTTCTGCTAATGCTGTGTACCGCACCTAGCCAGCATATGGTACCTTCATATCCAGTGATTATGCTCATCTCTGTACTTCCAGTTAAATCTCTGATGGTCAACAGGAAGAACAGCATTATTAAGCTTAGGAAAACATTTTGACGCGGATAGAGTCTATGTATTGAGCATGGGAAAAGGAGGATGTTGCACTGCCTAAGATCTGTCCTAAGTGTCGCAGTCGTAGGATTCATTTGTGGCTAGGCCGTGGTGGAGGACAGATGTATAAATGCCCCAACTGCGGCTATTACGGCGCTGCAGTGGTGGAATTTGATAACGAAACGTTGAGGAAATTGGAAAAAGCCGAAAGGATGAGGAAAAAACTTGGGACACAAAAGAAGCGGAAGACTGCGAGGGGGTAGGTTAAAACTCTTCAGAAGCTCTCCTTATCTCTTCAATCTGCGCGCACGTGTTCTTTGCTGTTGAAACTGATTAAGCGTTGGATTGAAGGGATATATCAATTCAGCCTAGATAAGTATGAGATTACAGCCTTCGTTGAATTGGGTCAAGAAGCCGTAAAGCAATCTTAAATGTAAACGTACATGCGCTCGCTGCTG
>CAYGCU010000173.1:0-1950 GCA_964348475.1 uncultured Candidatus Bathyarchaeia archaeon | reverse complement strand
ACTTCTTTGAGACTCTGAAGTCTCCATTCCTAACATTATGGCAGAAAGTTGATGGCGTTCTCCTTCTTGGAGTCTACACCACACCACTCCTCATACTGATCGGATGGTTGACAGGAATATTAGCCTACCTAGCAGGCACACCATTGTGGTATTCCATCTTCCCAGCAATACTTTTCATCTTTGCATACAATAGCATTGGGAACTTCGCCGTCTTTGCCGAAGTGGGAGGAAGCCTTTTCCTCGATCAGAGGAGGCGTAGCATCTGGCTTCTCCCGCTGATGCTCGTAAACTTGCTTGCCAACGTCTGGATTTGCAGTAAGGCGTTCTTCCAAACGATATTGTTGCGCCTGCGGCGTTGTGAAAAAGCCAAGCCCCTCGTCTGGGCCAAGACCCAGAAAAGAGGGGTAGGGAAGGACAACTACGACAAAGCGCTCAACAACTTCTCAAATAACAACAGGCACCGATGGGACAAGACAGATCGATCCGGAAACGGAATGGCCTATTACAACGAAAGGAAAAATTCTGAAATCAAAAAGAATCATAGGAAGAGAGGTTGATCGATTGGCCACCTTTGGTTACCTTTTTGTTCTCGTTCTCTTCGCCGGGATGATCGTCCTTTGCTTTATCTGGGGAGTCTGGGAGTACAAGAAGCCCAAGGACCCTGGCCCCCTATTCATCGACCTGGACAGGACAACCGACGAGAGATCGGAAGAGCGCACGCGCAGAGTACGTAAAGCCGCGGATTCTGAACCTTCCGCTCATGTGGGAGAATTGGCGAAGTCTGGAATGAAACTAATACCATTTGCTTCCTCAAGAAAGGCATTAAAAACTGAGTGGAGTGAACCTATTCGATGGAACGCCAAGATTCATGAGACAGTGCGTGTGCGAGGTGATGTAAGGATCCCGAAGGGAGAAGTCATTCCCTATAACATGATAGTGGAAGGGAACATTGCTTCCCAAGACGATGTAACATTTCAAGGGGGGCTCCATATAAAAGGGCAAGCTATCATAGGGGCGCGTAATCGCATAAAAAAGTCAATCGTGTGTCATAAAGAACTTGTCCTCTTGGAAGATGTGATCGTGTACAACTGCATCGACTGCGAGGGACTCGTCTTCATCAAAAAGGGCGTCAGGGTTGGCGTAGGTGTGGAGGGAGGCGGAATTGCCTCCGCGAGCACTATATGCATGGAAAAAGCTGAGGGGCCACTAAAGATCTACTCCAAAGAGGGGATTCGGATAGTCGGATTTCTTAAGGAAGCAATTCCTGAAGACCTCAAACAGATTATTGAAGTGAAAGCCACATGAAATATTCTGCAAGGTTGCTGCAACTTTTGATCATAATCGCATTCTTTTTCTTGCTATGGACTATGACCATCCCCCATGAAACCCCACAGGACTTGGAATTGACAAAAGAACGTAGGAAAAATATAGTCGACTTGGAGCCCGACCAGTCTTTCTCCGGTGCCGTGGGGTCAACCATCGAATACAATGTATACATCAAGAACAAGGGAACATCGATTGTTAACTACACACTTAACGCTTTGTCGAACCAAGATTACGAAGTGGAAGTTTGGCGGGACTCGGACCAAGTTGGCGGTGGTGACACCCAGCTAATACCACCCGAGGGATCTATCATAACACTGGACGCGGGTGAGGTAGCCACACTAATCGTAAGGGTAACCCTTCCCGTAGATGCAACTGACGGTACGGTAGACGCTACGATAATCGAAGCAGTAAGCACGGACTTGGACACCTCAGATTCTGTGACTGTTACGACAACTATAAACTCTGGCCTGCCATACCCTTCGAATTGGATTCAACTCGGCTCCGACCCCTTATTCCCTACTGAAGAACAGCGTCCCAAAAAAGTGGATGTTAAGGCGCTGTACTATACCAACAACGGGACGCATGTCTTCTTCAGAATGGCTGAAGCGGACACGCCCGACACAA
>CAYGCU010000172.1:0-1981 GCA_964348475.1 uncultured Candidatus Bathyarchaeia archaeon | reverse complement strand
GACGGAATACGACTGATCCCGGTTGAGCTAATCGACTGCGCCGGGCTGGTGCCGGGCGCATGGCAAGGCAGGGGACTTGGAAACCAGTTTCTAGACGAAATCAGGAAAGCGGATGCCCTCATCCACATAGTCGACGCCGCCGGAGCAACAGACTCTGAGGGAAAAACATGCAAGCCCGGAACCCACGACCCAACGGAAGACGTGAAATTCCTAGAGACGGAGATAACCATGTGGTTCGCCCAAATACTGAAAAGGGACTGGCCCAAGCTCGCCAGAACCGCCGAGTCAGCCACAACAGACCTGTTCACCCTCCTTGAAAACCGGCTAAGCGGGCTGGCAATAAAGAGAAGTCATATCATTGAGGCGCTAAAAAAAACGGCTCTGAACGCAGAGAAGCCAACCGAGTGGAGCAACGACGACCTTACCGAATTTCTGGACATGCTAAGAAAAGTCTCCAAGCCCATGCTGATCGCGGCGAACAAGATAGATCTATCGCACGCAGAGGAAAACGTGGAAAGACTGAAACAGCTTGGTTACATAGTTATTCCCTGTTGCGCAGAGGCGGAGCTGGCGCTGAGGAGAGCCGCGGAGAAGGAACTAATTGACTACAAGCCGGGAGACTGCAACTTCACTATTACGAAGTCTGAAGAATTGACGGATGTCCAGAAAAAGGCGTTACGGATCATTCGGGAAACAATATTACAGAATTTTGAGTCCACCGGCGTCCAGCAAGCCATCAACATGGCTTTCTTCCAACTCTTAAATATGATAGTTGTTTATCCAGTGGAGGACCTTGAGCACCTTAGTGATCACGAGGGGAGGGTTCTTCCAGACGCGTACATTGTACCCTACGGAACCACCGCACGCCAACTAGCCTACAAGATTCACACAGAGCTCGGAGAAAGCTTCATCTACGCGATGGAGGCCCATGAGAAAAAGAGAATTGGAGAAGACCACGTTCTTAAGGACGGAGACGTAGTCTCAATTGTAAGCGCAAAAAAGAGAGCCTAATCTTCTAGGCGCCGAAACGTCGTTTCCGCCTCTCATACGTCCGGACAGCTCGCAAGAGATCTATCCGTCGGAAGTCTGGCCAGTAAACATCCAAGAAGCAGAGCTCGCTGTATGCACACTGCCACAAGAGAAAACCACTCAACCGTTCCTCGCCAGAGGTCCGAACAACCAGATCTGGGTCTTGCTTGGGCATGTAAGCCGTGTAAAGATGACTTTCAAACACTCGCTCGTCGATTCCCTCAGGGTTCAGCTTCCCTTTCTCCACTTTTCTGGCAATTTTCCTCGTGGCGTCCACGATCTCCGCTCTCCCACCATAGGCCAGCGCCACATTCAGAAAGTGTTCGTCGTAATCCTTTGTAGTTTCCTCTACCTTCCTAACTATCTCTTGGACGCTCTTCGGCAGGAGACTAAGCCTGCCAATCACTTTGACCCGAACCTTATGTCTGTGAATCTGTTCATCTTCAAGAATCTCATGTAGTTTTTCCTCGACGATCTTCATTATTTCACTGACCTCCTCTAAGGGGCGTTGAAAGTTCTCGGTGGAAAAGGCGAAGAGAGTGATCGATTTCACTCCCAGATCGAGGCACCACTTCAGCAAATCTTGAATTTTGTCGGCGCCCTGGTGATGGCCAACCCAGGGGTTTAACAGTCTCTCCGAAGCCCAGCGACGATTACCGTCAAGTATGATGGCGATGTGCTCAGGTTTCAAGCCGCCCTTCACCTGATACCACAACCACTTCTCATACGCCTTGTAAACGCCAAGTATGGACAACAACGTTTTCAGCATGACTTAACCCCGAAGCCTCGCGTCTCTGAGCGCGTGTTCGCAAGGACAGTGACGGTCTTTTGGTAGGTGTTTAACAGTTTCTCTTAAAATCTGCTGAATGATCGGTAGTTTTTGCTTCGCCACCTCCACCACTTCGCTAGCGGTTAGTCGCCGCTGCATTCCTGCAGCCATGTTTGAAACGAA
>CAYGCU010000171.1:0-1986 GCA_964348475.1 uncultured Candidatus Bathyarchaeia archaeon | reverse complement strand
CAAACTTAATACGTGAGCTTTTTAACCTACCATGCTAAACAATCCACAGAACAAAAAGGAAACCAGAAACAATGCCCAGATTCCGACAAACAAGCGATATCCTCAAACTCATGATTAAAAAACAGGACATCCGAGATATCGGAATAATTGCCCACATAGACCATGGAAAAACCACCATGACAGATTCCCTACTGGCCGAAGCAGGGCTTCTGTCTCCCAAAATAGCTGGAGAAGCAAGAGCCTTGGACTACCTAGAAGAAGAACAAAAACGCGGAATCACAATAAAAACAGCTAACATCAGCCTCCTACACGAAATTGAAAAAAAACCATACCTCGTCAACCTCATCGACACACCCGGCCACGTAGATTTCACCGGAAAAGTAACACGAGCTCTAAGAGCCATCGACGGAGTCGTCGTAGTTGTAGACGCAGTTGAAGAAGTCATGGTGCAAACAGAAACCGTAACAAGACAAGCACTAGAAGAAAGAGTTAAACCCGTTTTATTCATCAACAAAGTCGACCGTCTAATTAGAGAGCTGAGGCTCACCTCCGATGAAGTACAAAGCAAACTCCTCAGAATAATTCGAGACTTCAACAACCTTATCGACCTCTACGGAGAACCAGAATTCAAAAACAACTGGAGAGTAGACTCAGCCAAAGGAACCGTAGCCTTCGGCTCAGCCCTCCACAGATGGGGCTTCACAGTTGAACTCGCTAAGCAGAGTGGAATGAAATTCAGCGACGTCGTAGAAGCTTATCAGAAAGAACGTTGGCAAGAACTCCAAAAAGCAATACCTCTTCACAGCGCCATATTAGACATGGTCGTCAAAAACCTCCCAAACCCCGTGGAAGCCCAAAAATACCGAATTCCTAAAGTCTGGAAGGGAGACTTGGACTCCGAAATAGGACAAGCAATGCTCAACTGCGACGACAACGGACCCACCGTGCTCTGTCTAACCCTAGCACAACTAGACCCCCACGCAGGCCTCGTCGCCACTGGACGTCTGTTCTCCGGAACAGTACAAGAAGGCACACAAGTCTACCTGGTCGGAGCCAAGAAAGACTATAGAGTTCAACAGGTCTCCATGTACATGGGCGCCTTTAGGGAAGTCGTGGATCGAATCGTAGCTGGAAACATAGCAGCGCTCCTTGGACTGGATCTCGCAAGAGCTGGCGAAACCCTCATCGACCTTGCACATAGAGGCGCAATGATACCTTTTGAACGCATAAAATACGTCTCTGAACCAGTGATAACCATCGCCATAGAACCCAAACACCCTAAAGACCTGCCTCGCCTCGTAGATGTCATGCACCGATTGGCAATTGAAGACCCCAACCTAGTAACCACCATAAACAAAGAAACTGGCGAGTATCTGCTCAGCGGAATGGGAGAGCTGCACCTAGAAATCGCCTGCAAGTTCCTCAAGGATTATGCACCAGGATTAGGAATCATCACGTCCCGTCCAATCGTCGTATACAGAGAGAGCATCGCAGGACAGGGCGTAGTAGCAATGGCGAAGAGCCCCAACAAACACAGCCGATTCTGGATACAGGTGGAACCCCTCGAAGAAACGGTCATAGACATGATCGAAAATGGAGACATCTCGGAAGTGATGGGTCGAAAGAAAATAGGCACGATTTTACGCGCGCAGGCCAAGTGGCCCACCGAAGAAGCTAGAAAGGTCTGGGCGCTCGAGGAACACAGAAACATCTTGGTTGACCTGACAAAGGGCATACAATACCTCCGAGAAGCGAGGGAAATGATAATCTCCGGTTTCCGATGGGCCTGTGGAAACGGTCCCCTCTCCGAAGAGCCGATGCGAGGCCTCAAAGTAAAGCTCATGGACGCCCAACTGCACGAAGATCCTGTGCACCGTGGTCCTGCTCAAATTATGCCAGCTACGCGTAGAGCTTTCCTAGGTTCGTTTCTCACTGCAAAGCCTGTCCTTCTGGAGCCCGTATACAAGATCGGCGTGTCTGTTCCTG
>CAYGCU010000170.1:0-2014 GCA_964348475.1 uncultured Candidatus Bathyarchaeia archaeon | reverse complement strand
AGATTCCTCGAAGAATACAAGGAGTTCGAGGTCAAAGGACCAACAATGAGAGACACCTCCATAGATATGAGGCCAGCCGAAACTGGAGTTGTAGACGATGTTTTCATCACTGAGAGCGGCGAAGGAAGCAAACTCGTGAAGGCCAGGGTGCGCAATCAACGCATCCCCGAGTTAGGCGACAAGTTTGCCTCACGTCACGGGCAAAAGGGCGTCATAGGGATGATTGTGCCGCAGGAAGACATGCCATTTTCATCTGAAGGGACCGTTCCTGACATAGTAATCAATCCTCACGCCATTCCCTCACGAATGACTATCGGACAGTTCCTCGAGTCAATGGCTGGAAAGGTCGCCGCGGCTAGGGGAAGACCAGTAGACGGAACGCCCTTTATCAACGAAAAGCCGGAAAGATTGAAACAGGCATTGATAGACCTGGGCTTCAGCCACACTGGTCGAGAGGTTCTTTACAATGGTGTCACGGGTGAGAGGTTTCTTGTTGACGTTTTCATGGGACTCGTGTACTATCAAAAACTTCATCATATGGTTGCGGACAAGATCCACGCCAGGGCGCGAGGTCAAGTTCAGATGTTGACGAGGCAACCAACAGAGGGGCGGGCGAGGGGCGGTGGATTGCGATTCGGTGAGATGGAGAGAGACTGTCTGATTGGACATGGTGCCGCCATGTTGTTGCGAGATCGACTACTTGAGGAGTCTGACAAGTACCTTCTCTACGTGTGTGAGAACTGCGGTTACATCGCGTTTTACGATATCAAACAGCGTAGGCAAGTATGTCGGCTCTGCGATGAAAAGGCGCGGATATCCCCGGTGATTGTTTCCTACGCCTTCAAACTTCTTCTGCAGGAGTTATTGAGTCTCTGCGTCACGCCACGCCTCAGATTGAAGGAGAGAGCGTGAATGTCAATAGAGAAAGGAGTTCACAAGGTCGTAGACGAACTTTACTTTGGGATACTTTCTCCTCAAGACGTGCGCAGGTTTTCGGTTGCAGAGATACAAACCGCCGACACCTATGATGAAGACGGAGCCCCCATAACCTCGGGGCTCATGGACGGTCGGTTAGGAACCCTTGAGCCAAGACAACGATGCAAGACCTGCGGAAATACAGCCATACGATGTCCAGGACATTTCGGCCACATCGAACTGGCGGTTCCCATCATTCACGTTGCGTTCACCAAAATAATTTACAATCTTCTCGGAGTAACCTGCAGACGCTGCGGGCGCGCATTGTTGTCCCCCGACAGAATTGCTAAAATCAAGGCTAAGATCAATCACACACTCAAGTTGCTGGGAACAGTTCCCGATGAACTCTATAAAAAATTTTTGAAGGAAGCGAAGGGAAAAGAGTGCCTTCACTGTGGCAGTCCTCAACATAAGATAGTGTTTGAAAAACCCACGAAATTCAGTGAAGACATTCCAGAGGGAGGCGCGCAACGGTTAACGCCTAGCATGGTTCGGGAAACACTCGAACGAATACCAGATGAAGACCTTGCACTGTTTGGGTTCAATCCAAAGAATGCCCGGCCGGAGTGGATGGTTCTTCAAGTTCTTCCGGTTCCACCAGTTTATGTGCGGCCTTCCATAACGCTGGAGTCAGGCATCCGTTCTGAGGACGATTTAACCCACAAACTCGTAGACATCATCCGCATCAACCAAAGATTAAAGGAGAACATGGAGGCGGGAGCCCCGACTCTAATCATCCAGGACCTGTCTGAGCTTCTGCAATATCACGTAACCACATACTTCAACAACGAAGCCTCAGGAATTCCGCCAGCAAGACATCGTTCCGGTAGGGCGCTCAAGACCCTGTCGCAGCGTCTCAAGGGAAAGGAAGGGAGGTTTAGAAGCAATCTCTCCGGGAAAAGGGTGGACTTTTCGGCGCGCACTGTGATATCTCCAGATCCAAATCTTGACATCAGCGATGTTGGGGTCCCACTAGACGTTGCCATGAGGCTTTCAATACCTGAAAAAGTTACAGCGTGGAACCTCGATGAGATGCGGG
>CAYGCU010000169.1:0-2026 GCA_964348475.1 uncultured Candidatus Bathyarchaeia archaeon | reverse complement strand
TCAATAAAGAAATTACTAAAATGAAATCTGTAGAAGTTCTTTTGGGCTTATGTGCGATTTCAATAGCCTCTGTGTCCAATTTTCAGTCTGTCAGAGAGTGTATATTAAACAAAATCTGATTTGATATAACATTGTGGAAGTGGTGTTATCAGCGGATATCTCCACTTGAAAGCTCATTGAACCCTACAACATGTCCTTTTCACAGCTATGGAGAATCTGGTCTATTTCCCTCTTCACTTCCTCATCGAGTTGAGGCGGTGCATACGCCGAAAGTATTTGCCTAACTTTCTCTTTCGCCCTTTCAACAAGGGAACCCCTCGTCGAAGACAGGATTGCAGCCTCTTTCCTAAGCCAAATTTCTTCTCGAAAATGTTCCAAAGTATGCTTAAGCCCCAAAAAGTTTCCTCCCGGACCAACCTTTCTGATCGCATCGAAGCCCAAGGTATCTTCGTCAACTTTAAATCGACGCAAGTAAGCCTTAGCCTGCTCCCACGCCTCAACGTCAAGGATCACCTGCTCCAGAGCCGCGCTCTCAGCATTTTCCAGTGAGCCAAAGTCAGCGGAGATGTCGCCACGGCCCATCTGCGTAAGGAGCCCTATCGGCGCTGTATAACAAGGAAGCTTGTACAGCCTTCCCATCTGAGTGGCTCCAGCCGCAATGAGAGGAAATTCTGGTGCCTCATAGTTAATTTCACCCGTTTTCATATCTGCTGAGGTTGATTCCGCGCAGTAGATCACTGGGGCACCTGGGTTGGCGCATTGGAGAATGACGAGAGCTGCAAGGTTTTCAGCGTTAACTATGGTTAATGTCCCTGCAATTGTTGCAGGAGACGTGCTACCGCACAAGGCCATGGACATGGGGACAACCGGAATTCCTGCCTTTGCTAGCTCAACCATAGCTTCAGACGAGCCTTCCTCGAATACAAGAGGACTGACAGGACAATTCACTGAAGAGAATACGGGTCTTTTTCTAAGCTTGTCTTCGCCGCCGACAACGGCAACAGCCAATTTGATCTGCCATTTCGCCTGCTTCTCACTTAAAGCTTGATACTGGACATGTTTCTCTGTGTTTTCAAATGAGATAGCTAAGCCGTGAACTGTTTGAACGGGTGGCGGTAACTCTGTCGGGGTCACAATCGGCCAGAAGAAGTCAACCTGGCGGAGATAGTCACTCAAAACTGCAAAGTCTTTTAGATCCGACGAATTCGTCATCCTTTTTTCTCCAGTTTCGAGGTCCCTCATGAAAACCGAGAAACCGCTTGTGGCAACGAAAGGAAAATCTTTCGCAGGGAGTTCAAGGTCGAATTTCGGATTTCTTCCGCAAAGAACCATTTCCTTCGGCGCTTTCTTAATCGCTTCTTCCACTAGAGAGCTTGGAATCTTCACAATTGAACGAGAGGCATCTACTTTTGCACCATTTTCAGCGAGCAGACCCTGCACTTTTTTGCTGACCACTTTTATTCCAATTTCCCGTAGTATTTTCAAACTCGTTTCATGGACACTTGCAATCTCATTATCAGACAACAGCACTAGACGGCCAAACGCCAAACGAATCCCTCATGGTAATCTTGCATTCTGCTTATTTCATTTGCTGCGCGCAACTACAAACACAATAGGAGAAGTTGGTACTTCGCTTTTCTACTATGCCTTAACCACATAACTTTTGTACACAAGCAAAATTTTAAATTGCTGGATAACAATACTGTTTAACAACGTGAGTATAATTGCCATCTGTGTTCATCCTTGTCGATGGCGCTAGAGCGGACGTCTTCTATCAAATGTTGAGTCAGGGACTTTTACCAAATGTAGAGAAGCACGTGGCGAAAAGAGGTGTAATCGTAAAAAATGCTGTCACTGTTTTTCCATCTACAACAGGACCGGCTCACGCTCCATTTTTGACAGGAGCATTTCCTGGACCCCTCAACATGCCCGGAATCCGATGGTTTGACAGAAGAAAGAACAGCTACAGAAACTACGGACCTTTAGCTTGGCTTCAATTCGAACGTGACTACGTGGGTCCAGGAGC
>CAYGCU010000168.1:0-2071 GCA_964348475.1 uncultured Candidatus Bathyarchaeia archaeon | reverse complement strand
ACACAGCCCTAGTACACGACATTTTATACAACGTTACCTACACAGCGGAACACGGTAAAGGAACCCTACGAAATGGAGAAAAAATAAAACCCTCTCCAACAACGTCCCTAGAAGACGCGGTTATCGGCATAGACTTCAACACTCTTAAGATAAAAGAACTCTTCACCCGCTTAACACCATTACTCCAAAAGACAAAACACCTCCGCCACCTCGGAGCCAACGCCCTCGAAGTCTGCTATGTCGCCGACGGCACCACCGACGCTTTCATCGACCTACGAGGCAAGTTGCGAGTCACCGACATCGCCGCCGCCTACCTCATTCTGCGTGAGGCTGGAGGAATTATGGTCACACCCAAAGGAACAGAAATAAACGTTCCATTGGATGCCACCCAACGAGTATCCTTCATTGCAACCGCAAACACGCCACTTTATGAAAACATCAAGGCGCGCTTAGCCGTGACCAAGCATTGACGAAAACGCGGTCTATGACCGCAAAAGCGCTGATTTTAACTGAGAAAACATCGTTGTATTTATGGTTAGGAGTGTTCCCTGCAGCTTGTTTCCGGTAAGGCCGTTTCCAGCCCTGCTCTTGCAGAAGCAATCCAAGCGGGTCTTAGTAGTTGCGGACCTCCACATTGGTTGGGAGGTGACACTTGCGGAGCGGGGAATCCACGTTCCTTCTCAAACACCAAAAATCCTGGACAAAATGACCAAGCTGATCGAATCATGCAAGCCAACAAGTCTAATTTTTCTCGGCGATGTGAAACACACGGTCACAAGGATTGAGATGGGAGAGTGGCGCGACATTCCAGACTTCTTTGAAACCCTCGGAAAAACAGTGCCAGACATTCAAGTCATACCGGGAAACCATGACGGAAACCTCGAACCTCTCCTACCGGAATTCGTGAAAATTCTCCCCTCCACAGGTGTTGTCCTCTGGGACGTCGGACTTTTCCATGGACACGCTTGGCCTGCCCCAGAGCTCTTGGGATGCCGCCGCCTCGTTACCGGCCACGTTCATCCAATGGTGGTCTTCCGTGACCCAGTAGGGTTTCGAATAACAAGGCCGGTTTGGGTTAAAAGCAGATGCGATGGCACGAAGTTGGCAAAGTCCCTTCTCAAGCACGCAAAAGTCAAGGTTAAAGAGGACCCCGCCGCTCAGCTACGGAAACTTTTTAATGTAAAGCTCAAATGTTCACAACTTTTCATAATACCATCCTTTAACGACTTTCTTGGAGGCCAACCGATCAACTGGAAAAGCTTAGGCAGGAACGCTAGATCCAGAGCGTTCATTGGGCCTGTTCTGCGTTCGGGAAGCATTGACATCGACGATGCGGAAACATACCTCCTTGACGGGACTTTCTTGGGAAACATAAGCCAATTGAGAGCCTTCAGTTAGGGACACCGTTCACCAAAACTCTTTTAAAAATCCGAGTCTTCCCATTAATCGTGGTGGTGAAACCATGGGTTGGGAGTATTTTCCGGAATGGTTTAGGAGGAGGATGCGGCGTTCTCCATACTTCAGAAGCTGGTTTTTCGGGGACATCGATGAAATGTTCCGGGACATAGAGGAAATGATGGAAAAAGAGTTCAAGGAGCTCACCGAACGCGTTCCAAAGGACTATGTGCGTGAACGCAAACTTCCAGACGGTTCAACCGTTCGCGAGTTGGGACCATTCGTGTATGGCTACTCTATGACGATCGGCCCGGATGGAAAGCCGAAGATTAGAGAGTTCGGTAACGTGAAGCCTTCGCTTAAACGTGAACCCTTCGGGTTGACCAAGCCCAGCTTAGATGTGAAAGAGGAACGCGAACCCTTAGTGGATGTGATAAGCACTGACAGCGAGGTCAAAGTTGTGGCTGAGTTACCGGGAGTTGAAAAGAAAGACATCAAGCTACATGGAACAGAAAACACACTAACCATCTCAGTTGACACTCCGGAACGCAAATACTTCAAAGAAGTCCAGATGCCAACGGCGGCAAACTACAAAGCGGCAAAGACAGCATATAAAAATGGAGTTCTAGAAATTACCATGCCAAAAGTCGAAGAGAAAAAGAAGCCTAAAGGAGAA
>CAYGCU010000167.1:0-2090 GCA_964348475.1 uncultured Candidatus Bathyarchaeia archaeon | reverse complement strand
GCAGAGAACCCCAATTCAAGAGGGCGACATTCTCGTGATCACGCATGTTGTAGTGTCTCGAGCTGAGGGAAACGTCGTAAACCTTGACAGTGTGGTTCCATCAGATTTCGCCAGAGATTTTGCTCAGCGGTTTGATAAAGACCCGGCTCTAATTGAAACGATTCTGCGGGAGTCTAGAAGCATTGTTCGGATGGGTGACGGAAAACTCATCACAGAAACTAAGCATGGATTCATCTGTGCCAACGCTGGAGTTGATCAGTCCAATGTCCCAGAAGAAAGAAACGTCGCGCTTTTACCTGAGAACCCTGATCGTTCAGCGCAGCGGATTCGGCGAGAGATAGGGAGGCTCATGGGGAAGGAAGTGGCGGTTATCATTTCTGACACTCATGGGCGGCCGCTGCGGGAGGGCGAGATCAACGTTGCCATAGGAGTCGCTGGAATCCGGCCCATTCGAGACCGAAGAGGAGAGAAAGACTTGTTTGGACGCGTTTTAAGAGTGAAGCAAACCGCCATCGCTGATGAATTGTGTTCAGCAGCCGAACTGGTTGTCGGGCAGGCAAGTGAAGGAATTCCGGTGGCCATAATCCGAGGGTATCCATATCCAAAATCGGAGGAGGCGAAGGCAACCGAACTGACTAGGCCAAGGGAGAAAGATCTGTTTATTTAATGCCCCCAGAGATTTGCATGTTGGCATGCATGCTGGAAATGTATCGGTGGCTGTAATTATAGCGCGCTATTTAGTCTGGATTTTTCTCTTCACCAACAACCTTTCTTGCAAACAAATTGGACGAAACCATATTGGCTTATTGAACATCGCTAAAGTTCTATCTTCTTTGTCTAATCGCTACGAAAATCGATTCATGGCATAAGTTGAACGTACTGTCTAAGCTCTTGGACTACGGCCTCTAGACCAAGCCTCTTTAGCGTGGCCTCTGTGGGTATGCCTCGACGATCCCAGCCTCTACGTTGATAGTACCCCTGTAGCATGGTATCGTATTTGTCTCTGTCCAAGGTGGCTCCGCGGTAAGGACCCTTGGTTAGGGGTTCGTCGAACCATCTTGCTGGCGGATAGTCTTGGGCGCTGCTCCACCCAGTTTTGTACTCTCTGACCCAGAAGGCCCTGATTAGGGAGTAGATTCTGTCGGCGATCGTGAAGAGGTCGCGAAGCGTTATGTCCATACCGGTCGCAGCCTTAAGGAAGCGTGAGTACCACTCCAGATCGAAGGCCAGCTCTATCCACGGGAGTCTGCAAGTCACTAGACTTTCAAACATCCCTCCCCTGATCCTCTGCAACTCAATCACCTTGTCAACTTTTGCTTCGCTGTAGGTTTCACGCCCAACCGATACCTCCCATGAAATGACCCAAGCATCCTTGTGATGGGCGCCTATACTCGATGTTCCAAAAGCCAATGCCATCCCAGGTGCTGTGTGACAATCATAGCCTGAGATCTCCAAGCCCTTCACGTGCATTGCCCACTTCGAGGCGTTGCCGTCCAGCTTCTCAGCCGCAGATCGTACACCTTCAGCGAGAAGACTCCCTGTTCCCCGTCTATAGGCTACATCTTCGACGAGGACTCTGGCCTCATCGAAGTCGCCCCATTCGATCTTATAGTCGATGAGTTTCTTTTCGGAAGCTTCCATGGCAAAGCCTATCGCATTTCCAAGCGATATGGTGTCTATCCCATACTCGTCGGCTAGTCTGTTGAGGACCGCAACTTTTTTGAGATCTCCCAAACCTATATTTGACCCTAACAGAGCCACGTTCTCATAGTCAAGTTCTGAAAATTTCTTTTCCGCATCCTCTATAACGTTGCCGCAGATCGTATTACAAGTAAATGCGGGGCAAGTTTCATAACAGTTATAACACACGTTGCCGCAGGTCGTGTTGCCACAATCCCTCTGAGTGACCTTTAGTTTCTCCATGGTAAATCCTCCTATTGCCTTCGCTTGATCAAAGACGCCCTCCTTGAAGTTGTAGGTTGGGAGAACGCTGTTCTCTTGAGTCCACTCTACAGCAACCATGGTCCCTTGGCGCCTCCAGAAATCATAGTTGTCTTTTTTCACAATTGTCTTATACGCATTGGTTCCTA
>CAYGCU010000166.1:0-2097 GCA_964348475.1 uncultured Candidatus Bathyarchaeia archaeon | reverse complement strand
ATCTTGAAACTTTGTTAGTAGGGCTTTCGCGTGTTCCTCAGGTACCTTAACGAGGAGTACGTCGCCTTCGTTGATGTGTCTTCCCACAACTGGTTTATCCAATGAGATGGCCACCTGCGTTTCAGTTTTTGCTTCATGTATAGCCTGCCCGCGATCTTGAATTTGCTTGATTTCACCAACGTTCCTTCCATCCTCTCCAACAAGCGAGTACTTCGGTTTGATCTGCCCCGCCAAAACCTCGATTCCCACGATAGCGGGCTTTGCCCTCCTAAACACGTATCCGGGAAGGATCTTTATTTTACCTGGCCTAACCAACCTGTCGAGTTCTCTTTGAATGCGCTCTTCCTGCGTGCTCTTCATCCACTTCAAGTAGTCGTCGACAAGGTGATAAATAATGTTGTGTTCGAAGATGAAAACGCGTCGATCTATTGCTGTCTTTGCTGCGTCCGGCAACGTTTTCACGTTAAAGGCGAGGACCACCCCGTAGAGCAGTTCGTGTTCTCTAACCACAGCTGCCTCTGTAACATCTCGTTTAGAAACGTCTCCTACATCCGCCAATCTTATTGGAATGTTGTTTCGCTTCAAACCTTCAGCTATGGCCTCAAGGGAGCCCAACGCATCGGTTTTTAGCACAACTCCGTCGATATCAGTGGCAACTATTAGTTTCCCCACCTCTTCAGAAACTAGCTTGGAAACCTGTTCAGGTTGACCGTCAACTGGAACTACGTATAAAGGTGCCCCGGCCAAAGCATCATCAAGATTGGGTGCTGCGATCTTTATTCCAGCAGCGGCTGAAACAGCGTCTACGGAGGAGAATCTGTCTCTCGGGTCCCTGATTTCGTCAAGAGGCTTAGGCAGGAGGACTGCGCGAACGTTCGTCCTGATGGGCTGCTCTTTTCCACCTACAACAATCATGTCGCCTTTTTGAAGTATTCCGTCATAAATGATGGCGTTAATGGTGATCCCGAGCCCGGGCTCCTCTTTGACTTCCAACACGGTGCCCTTGGCTGGTCCCTTAGTTACTTTTAAGCGGGCTCGCAGGTATTGCTGAGTTAGGCCAACGAGAACCCCCAAGAGCTCGGGTATGCCTTCACCCGTTTTGGCACTCGTCGGAACAATAGCTGCGGTTCGAGTGAAATCAGATATTTTGTCGAAGCGGTCAGCTCGAAAATCCATTTTAGAAAAAGTCCCCATGATGGTGTACAAACGCTCATCGATGTCTTGACGAACGTAGGGATCTTGGCTCTGATATGACGTTAAAAAGGGTTCATCTGGCTTAGAGACCCAACCGGGCACACGGTCAATCTTGTTCGCCGCGACGAGAAAAGGAGTTTTCCTTGCCTTCAAGATGTCGATTGACTCATGGGTTTGAGCCTCAAAACCCTTTAAGATATCGATTACGAGAATTGCGATATCTGCGACTGCGCCACCCCTTTTTCTAAGGTTGGCAAAAGCCTCATGTCCTGGTGTGTCAATGACGAGCAGTCCAGGAATGCGTAGCCTGCGCCTGAACTTCTTTAGGAGAGGACCACACACTTCCTTGAGAGTTTCAACTGGGAAGAAGCTGGCTCCAATGTGCTGAGTTATGCCTCCAGCTTCCCTTGCTTGAACACTGCTTTTCCTGATCTTGTCTAGCAAAAGCGTCTTTCCGGTGTCGATGTGACCGAGCACACACACTATGGGTTGTCTTACTGGCATTTCATGTTCTTCCGATTAGGAGTTATAGCCGGGCCAGCCTCATCAACATTGACACACGAGCGTTATAAACCATTTCGCTTAAACTTCTATTTCTTGCTTAACCGACCTCAGGCCGTCACCTTGTGGTTAAACGTAGAATATCTCAGCTCTTTCCTCTTTTTTCTTCTTAATCTTCTTTACAGCTTTCAATCCCCTCTGGACTCCCAAGTTGGTTGCCTCTAAGTCGTGCTCTATGAAGGAACGGGTAAACTCGGACAGCGTTTTGTTCATCTTTTCCAAATCCTCTTGTGTGAACCTGGTCATGATGTCGGGATTATTCACCCATTGCATCCAACCCAGCAGGCTTCTTTGCAAAGTGTTCAACATGAAACGCATTGACCTCACCAGCTCCAAGCGGTC
>CAYGCU010000165.1:0-2105 GCA_964348475.1 uncultured Candidatus Bathyarchaeia archaeon | reverse complement strand
AATGAAGCCTATGTCGCCGAAGAAGAATATGGCGTGAAATTAGAAGACCTTGACATAACTATTGCTGAGGCTGAAGTAAAATACTTTGAATCCATGGGAGCGGCTGTAGCTGGACTGCCAATAATGTTTTCCCTGTTCGGAGTGTCAGCAGTGTTGTTAGGCATAGGATACATAATTAAACAATTGGGAACACTAAAGAAACCTGTAAGCAAGGAGATAACGGAATAAATTCTTCTCCCCGTTTTTTATGCTTACCAAACCGCCTCACGCCAATTTTAGGTATGTAATTCGCCTCATTCTACGAGGGCTTTGCGCGCGAACGTGATGTAGCCAGTGTGTCCGGTCATCAAGGTTTCCGGTCGGATTTTCCCCCTTTCCGTTTGCATTCTCCGCATGATGCACTCTACGGTTTGAACGTCTACAAACCCGCTTTCCCTGAGAGCCTCAACCGTTTTCACAACTTGGTCGATGGTAGGGCTGAAGGAGACGAAGGCTCCGCTTCCCTTCAGTGCCGAGTAGGCGTGAGGCACGACCAGCCAAGGGGTGGCCATATCCAAAACCACGGCGTCCACATCCTCCTCATCGATTCCCTGCGTCGCATCCTTGTTTTTGACATTCACGTACTCGGACACTCCGGCTCTCTCCAAGTTTTTGAGCGCCGTCTCGATGAACTCTCTTCGAACCTCGTAGCTGTACACGTGTCCAGTGGGCTTCACGTAGAAGGCGAGCGCGCTGGTGAGCGATCCAGTTCCAGTTCCCGCCTCTACCACACGACTGCTTGGTCCAACTCCGCTGAATATGACTATGAGCGCGATGTCCTTAGGATAGGTTATCTGAGTTCTTCTCAACATCTTAAACACGTAGTCTCGTAGGGTTGGTTTAAGCGCCACGAACTCAACTCCCATGCTGCTCGCTGTTCGAGTTCCATACTCTTTGCCAATCAACTTGTCCAGTTGAACGAATCCCTTGTGTGTGTGGAAGCTTTTCGCCTTCTCCACCTTAACCAGATACGTTCTCTTCTGGTTTAGGTAAAGCAGAACGCTGTCTCCTTCGCTGATAGTTTGTGACAAGGCTAAGCCTACCGTGTCCTCTAAAATGGCTAGCGAGATAATAAAGTTGCGTAACTTAAACTAAAGGACTTGTCGAAAACCGGCGTTTAAGGCGGTAATCTAGTCAGTTTTATATCGCAGATACTTACAAGTGGTTACGCATAACGGGTAAAACGAGCCGACTATGAATGATGGTGGAAAATGTGACCCAACGTGCAGCGAAGTTCCTCCTACCATTCGCGGTATCTGCCAAGGACCGTGAAGAAATATTCTCGAAAGAGATGGAGAGAGCAGCCATCCTTTGTCTAGCTGAGTCAGAGAGAGGAAAGGGTGAGGGTTTCATTTTGAGGAAGCCAGTCGAGAAACTGATTTTCGTCGCTGAGATATGCTATCCCGTGTGGTTAGTTCCGTGGAGAGGCAGAAGCCTGCTGTTTGACGGGTTAGGCGTCGAGACACATACGTTAACGTATGACGTACTGCCAGATGTCAAAGCGTTTATGAACGACATTCAAGGAAGCGCTGGAAGACACGAAGCATACTCCGCCTTTCTCTCTGATGCCCTCAACTATTTTCAAGGCTTCACGGGGCAGGAGGAAAAGACGATAGAGGGTCTTATCACCAACCCCAAGTTCATCCGAGACTTTGTTTTCTATCTTCAAGAAGCGAAGGCTGTTCGGAAGCTTGTACTCGATAAAGCGTTCTTATCGCCAACCATTGACGAATCCGCAATTTCGTCCTTTATCCAGGATTTCTCGAATCTCAGAAAAACGCTTGGAGATGACATGGGGAACCTACGTGAAAGTATGAAAATGCTGAGTGTCACAACAAGAGAGCACGTGAAAGCCGTTCGTGAGGAGATTAGGGAAATCCGAGATGAGTTTAGTGAAAAAATAGCAGCCCTCAAGCCTTCAATTTTGGAAAAGGTACAGCAAATCCGGAAGAAATACGATGAGAAAATTGCTAAACTCTCCAAAAAATTCGACAGACAACTCCACAGCCTCCACCAAGAGCGCGTGAAACTTGAAAAAACAAGGAAAGACGTAACAGCAAAAATCG
>CAYGCU010000164.1:0-2130 GCA_964348475.1 uncultured Candidatus Bathyarchaeia archaeon | reverse complement strand
CAAAGAAGAACCTTCCGTCGGAGCGTCCCCTCCATCTCTTTGGAGCCGGACACCCCTTCATGTTTGCGTTGGCGGTAGCCTTGGGATGCGACATCTTTGACTCCGCTGCCTACGCCATCTATGCCCGAGAGGATCGGTACATGACAGAATACGGAACCACTAGACTTGATGAACTTGAGTATTTCCCGTGCTCCTGTCCAGCGTGTAACAAAAAGGGCCCGCAAAGCGTTAAAGCGATGCCGAGGATTGAAAGGCAAAAAGTGCTTGCTGAACACAATCTTCACGCTAGCTTTTCTGAGTTGAGACGGATAAAGCAGGCGATAATAGAGGGACGCCTCTGGGAACATCTGGAGTTAAGGGCGCACGGACATCCAGCTCTCCTCAACGCCTTAAAAAACTTAAAGAAACACGCTGATTACTTGGAAAAGCAGAGTCCTGTGACAAAGAAGAGTGGTCTCTTCTTCTTCAGTTCCCTCGAGCTGATCCGCCCTGAAGTTGTTCGTCATAGACAGAGACTTTTCGAAAGGTATTCCCCCCCAAAAGAAGCGGATGTGCTTGTCTTGCTCCCCCAAACCCGAACAAGACCTTTCCACAAATCTAGGGAACATAGAGGGGTTCTGAGAGGCATCCAGCAAAAATTGGGCAATAAGATGGGCAAGGTTCACGTGTGCACGTACGCAGCGCCCTTCGGGGTAACACCCCAAGAACTTGACGAGGTTTATCCTCTCTCCCAATATGAAATCGCCACTCCACTTGACGATGAAACGACACGGTATACAGCAAAACAGGTTTCAAACTACATCGAAACCACAAACTACAAAAGAGTGGTTTTAGTTCAGGACGTTAAAATATGGAAGGAAAGAATAGCGACGGCCTGTAGACGAGCTTGCAAACAAAAGAAAATTTCCCTCACAGTACTGTCTGTGGAAAAACCTTAGAACAAAAGAGCGCTGAACTACCTCGAAACAGCTATACAAAACGCGTTGTCATGAGAGAGTGTGTATGGCAATTCGGATAAAATGTGTACATCCTTTACGTTTCTCTTTCTAAACCCCCTATAGAGGAGGTTCCGCCCATTTGGATCTTAATACCAGCAGAATGTTGAAAACAATTTTTTCGGAAAAACGGGTTGCATTAAAATGGGGATGGCCTAGTTTTATTCTAAACTTTTATCTGAAACATTTGAACAGTTGAATCTTGGTGTTGATTTGAAGGTCAAAATGAGCGGTCAGATGGAAAATATCCTTCTAGCCATGTTGAAGGCAGAGCGAGATCCAACTTCGACCATAGGTCAAATCAAAAATAAAAACGCTGAGGCCTATGGAAAACCTAGTTTAGGCACCGTGGATCTTATGAATTTTATAAAGGGACCGTTGGCACTCGATGCACAGGGTAAGCCTAGACACACGGTTAGGCGAAGCTACTGGCGGTCGCTGAAAACGTTGCTTAAGTATGGTTTAATTCGTGTAACCTTAAAAAAGAGTCCTGGCAGGCACGGCTACCTCTACGGCTTGACATCTAAGGGTCGAGTGAAAGCGGAGGAGATCTGGGCTGAGGTTAGCATGTTCGTCGAGGAACGTGGGAGACTTTTATAGAAACGAGCCTAAGAACGTACGTCGCAGAACATTAATGGTGACAAGACATTTTCGAATAGCGAAAGAATAAATCTTTTCAAAGCTATATAGAATTGGTGAGACTGCTTGAAAGTGGTTGCAGCTGACTCGGGTGCCGCCATCTTAAACGATCACTTCAAGCCTTTGTTGGTTGTCGCTGCAGCCGCCGTGTTGGTTGAGCCTCCCTATAGAAAAATCAGTTTTTGCTTGGCCGAGCCCATTTTCACTGAGGTGGAAAGCGGTCATCTTTTGGTTGTTCACGAACTCGAGCTCTGTCAGCGTGTTTTAAAAAAGGTAAAAGCTGATGAGGTTCATTTGGATATGTCCTTGGGCGGTTTAAGCTTGGAGGAGCTCTCTCTGATTCAGCTTTCTAGGATGAGAATCTCCAGCAGAGCGCGAAGTCGAATCTCAAAGATTTTGCCAAAAATAAGAAAGATTGCCTCTGACATAAAACGAGTTTATGGCATTGATGTTTTGGCCATAGGCAAGGACAGCATTCCAGTGAGAATTGCTGAAT
>CAYGCU010000163.1:0-2139 GCA_964348475.1 uncultured Candidatus Bathyarchaeia archaeon | reverse complement strand
AGTAAACGCCTACAAAGGTTAAATTTAATAGTCTCTCAGCACATTAATCCATGAAACTGGAGGAACAACAACTTGCACAAACAAGCACAACCGCCCTACTTATTTGTTCCAGGCGCCACCACAGTGGGCGTAGTCTGCTCTGACGGTGTGATCCTAGCCTCAGAGAAAAGAGTCTCTTACGGCTCTCTAGTGGTCAGCAGGGTTGGAAAGAAGGTCTTCAAGATAACCAACCGAATCGGTGCCGCCTGCGCGGGTTTGGTTTCTGACATGCAAATCCTGATTAGAGAGGTCGAGGCCTACGCAACCCTGTTTAGGCTGGACGCTGGAAGACCCATACTCGTCAAGTCCGCTGCCAAAGTTATGTCTAATCTTCTCTTCAACCGGAGGCTTGTTCCAATGATCACCCAGACCATTGTGGGCGGGATGGACGAGGAAGGAGCATCAATTTATATACTGGACATATTGGGATCGGTCATTCCTGACAAGTTCGCCGCAGTTGGTTCCGGAGCCGAGATCGCCGTCGGGGTTCTAGAAGAAGGATACAAAGAGAACATGAGCGTTGAAGAGGCGAAGGATCTCGTTGTAAGAGCCGTGAAGTCGGCGGTGAGCCGAGACATCATGAGCGGCGACGGCGTAGACTTCCTTTTGATAACCAACAAGGGAATCCAAGAAGAATCCATGAAGTTTTAACGTTTCCACCAAAAAAAAGCACGGCAAAAACAAATAAGTTTTCAACCAGAAGCTCTAATTGGCAGTTAGACTTAGATACGCGCAGGTAGAGGAGTCAACGTGTCATTCCACCTCACCTCTAAAGAAGGGGAGTTCCTCGTTAGGCTTGCCCGAAAAGCAGTGGAGGAACACCTCAAGAGCGGAAGAATAATGGACGTGCCTAAGGATGTCCCGCTGAAACTCATGGAACGCTGCGGAGTTTTCGTCACCTTGAAAAGCGTTAGGCACGGGGAAAAGGAGTTGAGGGGTTGCATCGGCTTCCCCTATCCAACCACTCCCTTGACACGCGCCGTAATAGAATCCGCCGTTAACTCAGCAACGCGTGATCCCCGTTTTCGCCCAGTATCTTCACAGGAGCTTGATCACATCGTGTTTGAGGTAAGTGTCTTGACCCCTCCCCAACCCGTAAAAGTGGAGAAGCCCAAGGATTATCCCTCCAAGATTAAGGTTGGACGAGACGGCTTGATAGTTGAGAAGAGATACTACAAGGGTCTACTTCTTCCACAAGTTCCCATCGAATGGAGATGGGAAGAGGAAGAGTTCCTTTGCCAGTGCTGCATAAAAGCCGGTTTGCCACCTGACTGTTGGCTGCTTGAGGGAACAACCATCTACAAGTTTCAAGCCATAATATTTGAGGAAGCTTCTCCAAAGGGTAAGGTAGAGTCAAAAGAACTCCCCCGAAAATAGAAATGGCAGAAGGAGATTCAGCAAGGGAGGCTATGGCGCTGCTTAGGAGGGAAAGACTTCGAAACAAGGTTCTAATTGAAGCCAGCGGAGGAATAAACAAGCAGAACTTCCTCCAATTTGCCAAGGCGGGAGCTGACATCCTCAATCTCGGAGAACTAACTGACAGCACAAGGGCACTCGACATAAGCCTAGAAATAGTGAAGGTGAGAAAGAACAAAGCATGATCTCCCCATCACCCTATCCAGCTGGTGCCTCCTCCTTGCAAATCGACGGTCACAAGGTTTCGGTGGTTCTTTTAACAAAGAATTCGGCGGCAACCGTTCGCAAGAGCCTTGAATCTATGTCCAAGCAAACCCGCAAACCCGACGAGGTGGTGGTGGTTGACGGAGGCTCAACTGACGGCACCCTAGACATTTTAAGGCGGTACCCCGTCAAACTCGTCGCGGAGCTTGGGTTTGGCTTCGGACACGCCCGCAACCTCGGCGTCAAGGAAAGCAAGGGAAACATCGTTTTCTTTTTGGATTCCGACTGTTACGCGGAGCCTCAATGGATTCAAAAGATTCTGCCACACTTCGCCAATCCCCATATCGCTGGTGTTACGGGTCAGACGCGCCTCTGGAACACAGACTGCGGTGTTGCCCGGTTTCTTGCCTGCGTTGGTAATAGAATGGAAATGCCGACACAACACGCTTACGTTGAGATAGCGCCCACCATGAACCTCGC
>CAYGCU010000162.1:0-2141 GCA_964348475.1 uncultured Candidatus Bathyarchaeia archaeon | reverse complement strand
CACAGATAGGCCACGATAATAATCAGAACATAGCTTCCGCCAATCGCGCCAAGGAACAAAATAATGCTATCGGCTGTCGAGAGGCCTGTAAATCCGAAAGTTTCTGGCTGGTAAAACATGATTGAAAAAACACCTGCAACTAAAATGAGAGCACCAATTGCAAGAACAGGTACAAGCTTTCTCAAACTCATATTCTTTTTTGCAATATAACCAACCAAGTAGAAGCCCAGAAAGTTTGAGGGAACACCAACCGTCACACTTAGAAGAGCGTTTCCGTGAACATACATGTCACTCAAAAAAATCCCGGTAGCCGCTCCAATTCCGCCTACCAATGGCCCGAAAAGTGTAGCGAAGACTCCGGGGATGACTACTACAGGCCAAAACCTAACAACGCCTATAGGAGGCGGAGCAAAAATACCAAAGTATGTCATAATTCCTATTGTTGCATAGAGAGCAGCGTTGATCCCAGTCATCGCAATTTGCAGAGGCGTTAAGAACCGTGTTGTAGTTTCTTTCATGCTCATATTCATCACTTCCTAGGAGAAGTGTCGAAATCAGCTGATCGGTTTAGATAAGAATTTCGTATAGTTTGTTTAAACGCCTTTAAACTAGTATGTTGTTTTCGCTGAACCCCTTGAAATTTTTTCTATTTGCGCTTGCGGAAAATCTTGGCTCAGCGCCAATGTAAAACGAAGACTTTTTTGGTTCCTTAGCGAAGCACAACCTAAATGAGCCAGCGGGATCGCGACTCTTCCCTTGGTTTCTTCTCCTTTTTTGGACGAGTCTCCAGACCGAAGGACTCAATTATGTCGCGGGTTGCGTCTGCAGCCACATCTAGCCTACTCAAATCCACCTTCAAACGCAACATTTTGTAAACAACCTTTAAGACCTCACGCGCAGCCGTTGCATCAGGGTAGAGACCTGGAGTCTCAGCGAGAAGACAGAAACCCCTCATACCCCGTAGCTTACCCAATCCCAAGAGAAGTCCTGCCACACCGAAAATGTGCCCATGAACAACTTTGGCGCCGAGACTTAATGCTTCGTGCAAACTATCAGAGTCGGAGGCTGCACAGTATAGCCCAGGGATTTCAACTCTCTTTCGGTGCTTCAGGCCACCAAGTGTTATTATTTGATGACACCCCAGCTCTTCGGCGATCTTTAAAACGAGTCCACAAAGTTCATATTGCCCTGGTGCAGTCAAGGCCTGCGTGTTGCCGTAGAGAATGATAAGATCGCGTTCCTCTCCTCTTCCCTTGTAGTAGTAAAGTTCGCTGATCGGGAACCGCGCTTTGCCATTCCCCTTGGACATGGCGAAATCTTGAAAAGACGAGGAGCGAATTTCCCCAAACATTTTCGCCTTTAACCCTTGAATCAGATGTAACGCGGCTATGTTTGCGACGAATCCTATGCCCGGCAGTCCCTCGATCAAGATCGGACTGTTCAAGACAGGTTTCTCGTATATCTGGGTGGCGCAGACCACGCCTTAACTCCTCCTAACAGCATAATTAAGAGATGCCTTCAATAATATAAGATGTTTCGGCGGCTGCGACTAATGTCCTTTGAAATACGTGACAGAGACCTGCTTGCGAGAATAGGGAGACTTGAAACTAAGGGCGGCGTAGTTGAGACCCCCTTCCTACTGCCTGTCATAAACCCCACTGTTCAACTGATCACGCCCAGAACCATGCAAGAAGAGTTTGGCTGCAGAGCGCTCATAACCAACGCCTATATCGTGAAGAAGCACTTCGAAGACGAGGCTGTTGAGAAGGAAATACACGGTTTCTTAGATTTTGACGGCGTGGTTATGACCGATTCCGGAGCCTACCAAATTCTGGTGTATGGAGATGTAGAAGTTACTTCAGAAGAAATAGTGCGGTATCAGGAGGAAATCAACGCGGACATAGCCACGATACTGGACGTACCGACAGGTTGGACAACCTCTAAGCAACAGGCACAGCAGACGGTTAACGAAACCCTAAGGAGGGCAAGGGCATTAGCAAAGATGAAGACCCGCGATGACATCTCTTGGGTCGGACCAGTTCAGGGAGGACGACACCTCGATCTTGTTGCTCGATCAGCGAGGAAAATTGGAAAGTTGCCCTTTCAAATTCATGCCTTAGGAAGCCCAACACCTGTCATGA
>CAYGCU010000161.1:0-2160 GCA_964348475.1 uncultured Candidatus Bathyarchaeia archaeon | reverse complement strand
ATTGCTTTAATCATGGTGCCTCCGCTGCTGATGATGTCGTCGAATATTATTACGTCTTTGTTCCTCACGAGCAGAGATTTCTTTTTAACGGTCACCTTTCCTGTCAACCTGTCTCTACGGGTCTGAACGTATCCGTATCCTCCCTTTAAGGTGTGGTTTGCTTCTGCCGCTACGCCTTGTGCTTTTTTGCCAAGGGAAAGAGAAAAAGCTCCGTCGAGCCCCTCTTTAATGAAGTGTTCGGCTAGGAGACTAATGGCTGACACGTTGTCAACATGTATTCTGAAGCTTCTTAGAATCTCCGGGTTGTGGGAGTTCACAGTAATGATCTTTTGTACGCCACAGGTTTCCAGCAACCTCATCACAGTTTTTGCGCTGAACGTCTCTCCGGGTCTGAAACGCTTGTCCTGTCTTGTATACGCAAAGTAAGGTACAACGACGGTGATGCTTCGTGCTTTGAGGTCTCTTGCGTTGTCCACCATTAAAAAGAGCTGGACTAGGTTTTCGTTTTGTGGCGGACTCGTTGTTTGAACAATTACGATGTCCTCGTTTTGCACATCGCCATCAAATCGAAGGTAAGATTCTCCGTCTGGAAATCGCTTGAACTCTAATGGGACAACTCTTATCTTTAATAGGTCGGCAATTTTTCGACCTAGCTGTTGCGATGCCGGACCTGGAATTGCGATCAAGTCTATCCTCTCGTTGAGTGTGAATGCGTTATGGAATAATTGGAGCTGTATGTTATAGTTTTCCCTTTTCCTTGTGTTCTCTTAGTAGTTCTTTTGCTCTGTCAAGTCTCACTCTACGTTCTTCTACCATTCTTTCAACGATCAGGTCGATAAGCTCTCCGGATGCTCCGGCAGTGATAGCTATGTTTCTGGCGTGTAGCGACATGTGTCCCCTTTGGATTCCCTCATGGGCGAGGGCCCTCAGCGCAGCTAGGTTTTGAGCTAGTCCAACAGCGGCTAGCACCTCCCCAAACTCTCGGGCTGTCTTTACACCCAGGATTTTCAACGCTATTTTCGCCACTGGGTGCACTCTGGTGGCTCCTCCGATGATTCCTACGGCCATGGGCAACTCGATAGAGCCCACTAGGTCTCCGTTCCTGTTCTTCTCCCAAATCGTCAGTGAGCCGTAACGTCCTGATCTTGCAGCGTATGCGTGGGCTCCTGCCTCTACAGCTCGGTGGTCGTTGCCTGTGGCTATAACAACGCCGATTATGCCGTTTAGTATGCCCTTATTGTGGGTCGCAGCTCGATACGGGTCTACGTCGGCGAAGGCATAAGCATCGACTATGCCGTCCACAACTTCTTCTCCGCCAACTGCTTCTTTTGCCACTACGGTCCGAGCTCTCGCCAACCGTTTCGTAGCTAGGTTGGAGATTATCCTCAAATAGACTCTTCCACGCGTAAGTCTTTCAATCATTGGAGCAATCGCTTCAGCCATGGTGTTCACGGCGTTTGCGCCCATGGCGTCCCTGCAGTCCACATGGAGTTCTGTGATGACCATTGGTCCTGTGCTCGTCTGTAGCACCTTTACGTCTAAGTCTTTAGCACCTCCGCCGACTGAAACGAGCATGGGATCTTGTTCATTTGCCTTTTTCAGGATCTCTTCCTTCGTCGCTAGAATGGCTTTTTTGGCTGTTTGTGGATTGTCTATTCCGACCGTCTGAATCTGGCCGATCATTATGGGCGCTGTGCTGCTGGTGAAGAACCCTCCCCTCACTCTCGCCATTTTCGCCGCGTTGCTGGCTGCAGCCACCACAGAAGGCTCTTCTATAGCCATCGGAACCAAGTAGTCTCTTTTGTTGATCAGAAAGTTGACGGCGATTCCAAGGGGTAGAGGCATTGCTCCAACCACGTTCTCAATCATTCGATCGGCTAGTTCCATCTTTAGCGAGCCAGTTGACTGGAGAACTTTGACTTCCTCGTCGGTTAGTTCTGCGAAATCCTTTACAATCTGCACTCTCTCCTTCGGGCTTAGTTTGTAGAACCCAGATATTTCAGAAGTTTTGTTCATGATGGCCATCCCTGAAAGATGTTCGGTTTAGTAGTCGGGTACAAGCATAAGAATTTAACTCAATGCGCGCGCATTAGCTGATTATTCACGTATAGTAAGATTTAATATATGCTGGAAAGAATAGTAGTTTAGAAGTCTTACGCG
>CAYGCU010000160.1:0-2169 GCA_964348475.1 uncultured Candidatus Bathyarchaeia archaeon | reverse complement strand
TTGTCCAGAAACCGTAGGCTTTCCACGGAATTCCTTCAGCGTTTTCTGTCGTGTCAGTCTTCATCAAGTAGTAACCTTTAGATTTTACAATACCTTCAACGTGAGTCACAAGAGCTCTACCTATCCCTTTTCCTTGTTCCTCTTTGGCAACAATGATATTGTCAATGTAACCATAATCACACTTGATCTTAAAAACTATGTAGCCCACTATCTCTCCTTCATCCTCGACCACAAATACCTCAAAACCATCTTTCAAGACGTTTTCTCTATCCCATGCTTGTTGCAGTTTTTCGGTCGAGTCGAAGATGACCCATTCTGGAGCAGAAAACCCACCAATTTCATCCTCTGTCAACGCTGCTGACCTAACTCTAGCAATGGATGAAATATCCTTGACTGTTGCTGCGCGAATCACTAATGATGTCATAACTAATCACAGATACTGACAAGTCAAATATGTCTTAACAGCTATTTGGGTTTTGGTTTGGGTTTGGGATTAAATCTTAATGCATGCACAACGAAAGAAGTGGATTCCCCGAATTGCAATTCCGACTTAAATGACTATTTAACGCGTGCGCCGATCTCTTTCTGGTTTTTTCGTTTGGGCAGCAAAGACAGTTGCCATACTGGTAGTCGCTATACCCAGAAGAAAAGCGAAATAGTAACTGCCAGTCACGTCAAATATGTATCCCGCGAGAAATGGCCCCAAAACTCCGCCAATGGCTGGTCCAACCGCCATAAATCCAATAATGGCTCCTAAGTTCTTTGTTCCAAAAAATTCCCCAGTTATTGCTGGGATGAGAGGCACAATTCCTCCGTAGGAGAAGCCGAAAACTGGAGCAAAAAGGTAAAGCATCCAAACTTCCTTTGACACTGTGAGCCATAACATTATCACCATCTGACATAGAAGACAAAACAACCATGCCCGTTTTGTTCCAATTCTATCTGAGGCCCCACCAATTGCTAATCTACCCAAAACACTGCATCCACCGATAAGAGCGAGGACACCTGCAGCGATCATTGACGGAGCACCGATGTCTATTGCATAATAATAAATGTGAACCATGACCATTTGCAAACACAAAATCCATAGAAGATTGGAAAACAAGACCAGCCAAAAACCTCTGGTCTTTACCGCTTCCGAAGTATCCCATTCATCATTTACATTTGCACCTTCTTTCCCATTTTTATCATAGGACAAAGCATTGTTCTCCATTGGACCAGCTTTTATCATAAGTGCAGCAGGAATTAGAACGATCCAAGCTATGAAGCCAATGATAATGTAAGCCATTTGCCATCCATATGCAGAAATTAAGTAGTTCGCTACTGGCGACATGATGAGCGTTCCGAAACCTATACCTGACGCCACAATGCCTAGTGCCAAACCTCTTCTCTTAACGAACCATTTTGCCGTGGTAGACATAGGAGGAGAAAAAGCGGCCCCAGTTCCCACACCTATCAGAAGACCGAAAAGAACGTAAAATTGCCAAAGATCAACAATCTGACTGCATAAAATCATTCCCAAACCACCCAAGAATCCGCTGACGCCGATCGTTATTCTTGGTCCATATCTGTCAGACAACGTACCCATAATAACGGCAGAAAGACCATGTGTAATCATGTAAAGTGAAAAGGCGCCTGAAGTTAACGCTCTAGTCCAGCCAAATTCGTCCAGTAAGGGCTTAGAAAAAACGCCGAAGTTATTCTGGATGCTAAAGAACATAAAGGTCATTAAGAACGATGCAATTACCACCACCCAACCATAGTAAAACCTTGAACCCTTACTATTCTCCATAAAGACTGTCTCCTTCATTTCCCTGTCTTGACGCGCGCGCTAGTTATATCTACTATATATATACACGGCTTTTTTCATTAGTTAATTAATAATTAGGATTTACGAAAAAGAATTTCCGGGTGACGTTTTGAAGCGGCTCATATTTATAACTGGACGACCTGGCATCGGCAAGACAACCGTCTTGCTCAGGGCGGTAGATGTCCTGAAGACCAGAGGATACAGGGTTGGTGGCATGATCAGCCACGAGGTACGTGAAGGTGGAGTCCGCGTTGGCTTCGAAATCGTTGATTTTGAAACAGGGCGAAAAGGATGGCTAGCCCACGTGAATCAGCCAACTGGTCCTCAAGTCAGCAAGTACCGCGTGAACCTGCACGACC
>CAYGCU010000159.1:0-2181 GCA_964348475.1 uncultured Candidatus Bathyarchaeia archaeon | reverse complement strand
CTAAAGTTCTTTAGCAATGCGCACGCAAATTGTATGTTCTTTTGCAAACGTAAATGACGTTAAAGTAAACTAACAGGTGGGGAACAGTCCAAGATAAACATTTTCATGCATCTTCAAACAGATAAAGTTACGGCGTTTGCCACTTTCTAGTTTAGAAAAATCTTCTAAACAAATTCCTCAGAAACCATTTATACCCCCAATGCTAATATCTCTGAACATCTGAGAGGGAGTCTTCGGCCTTGTCGGCAATCGATGACGTTTTAGGGCTTTTAGAAGACGGAAAGTGGCATGACGTAGGAGAGGCCGTAAAGAAGTATAGCTTACATGAATCCAAAGTTGAAACGATTCTAGGTTTCCTAGCCGAGTACAAATTCATTATTTTAAACAAGAAACGACAAAAAGTGAAACTCACGCCTAGAATGCTCAAGTTCGTTAAAGAAACTCAAAGCTTTGAAAAAGAAAAATGCGTTAAGTAGTCAAAAGGTCTCTGAGATTTTGATAGACGTCGAGGAAGCTTTGCCCCCTAGCCGTGGTTTGGAAAAAAGCCGGGTTGCTACCTCGTCCCGTTTCTGAAACAGTTTTTAACAGCCCCTTGTCGAGAAGAAGATCCAAGTAGGTTTGGAGTTGGCAGAAGCTGAGGTTACATCCGTACATGATGTGCGTTTTCTTTGCACCCTCAGCCGCCACTTGCAAAATGTTTGCAATTATTTCTACTTGACTTCGATGCGAAGAGTCCGACTTCCTCCCTTGAAACAAACAAGACACCAAAAACTTTTCTCTATATCTGTTTCATATATCTCTACGTATTTAAAACTTTACGACAAGTTAGAACTCGATATAATCTGACATAAGAAACAATGAATAAATAAATCGGATTCAACATTAAAAGTTGTATAATCTCGCCGGTTCGCCCCTACATTTTGCCTTTGCATTTGGGGATGAGGTTGAGGAGAAAAGAGAAAGGAGAAGATGGGGTGGTTTCAAAACGCCCTTCCCCTCAAACCCCCATTTTCCCCTGCTTTGAGGAGGGTTGCCGGCGCGTCTTCACTTCAGGCGCAAGTCTTTGTAAATTGCGTTGTGATCAACTTTTTTGTTCATAAAAACACTAATACGCTGGTCGCCAATGGTCAGCGATAAGACCTTTAAGTTCTCTCCCTCTACAAGGATATGGTTGACCTTGCCCAGTTCAAACGTGGTCCTCATGTGTTCTCCTGAATCGAGCACCGTGGACGACAAAATCGCGTAGTCAATTATTTTGCTTGGGTCTTTAATGTCTACAGAGGCCGACTTTTGGTTCCTAACGATGTATCCGATAATTCCCTCTCTGGCCTTAATGTTTGCTAGGTTGACCCGCAGGTTTTCGATTTTTTCTTCGAGATTGTTTTTGTTTGGCACTTTGAAAATCTTCCTTACGATGCTACTGGTTTGACTTTCACAAGCTCTCCCTTTTTCGCTTCAAGCTCTCGGCAGGTTTTCTCCGGTATTAGTATCAGTTTTTTTCCTTGCCGTTTTGAATCGTTTATCTTCTTTACTCCGCATTGGGTTTTTTTTCCGTCACTAGTTTCTATTTCAACTTCGTTAACATCTTTTCCGTCGAGGTGTTGAGACCACTCTTTTAGGCGAGCGTCATCGATTTGCACATCGTTGCCTGCGAAGAAGCCGGTAAGGGTGTCGACAACGAGTTGTTGTGAGAGCGTTAATTTGGGAGTGGGGGTAGGGGTGGGAGCAATGTTTTCCAGCACTTTTAGAACCGTTGGAACTATCACTTTCGTGACGGAGTGTAGGTAAGTTGTGTCCATATTGGGGGAGGCTGCTACAACCAGGTACATCTCGTTAAAGCGTGAGATGTGTAGCTTGCCCTTCTCCCCGTTAATAGACAATGCGTCGAGTTCGCCAATTACAGCTGCTTTTTCCGCTAGATTTTGAAAGGAGTGCACTGTTTTTTCCATTAATGCGTCGGCTTCACCGTCTCCTGCAATTATGGCGCCGTCCTTTCCAAAGATGAAGGAGTAGTTGATGTCGGGGCACATTTTTTTGATTTCTGTTAGAGTGCTCTTTAGCGCTGTTGCGTACACGTCTCTGTTCATTCCGTTCCACTTCCAAAGTGTGGTCCTAGGAGATCTTGAGCAAGATTTTCTCTGGAACTCCGTTGTTTTCCAGCACTAGGTACTTGACCCCTTC
>CAYGCU010000158.1:0-2185 GCA_964348475.1 uncultured Candidatus Bathyarchaeia archaeon | reverse complement strand
TAATAGTTTAGGTGTCGGAGAAGACTTTCGAGAGGCAGAGCCATGGTTTTTCCAACGGAAACCGAGCAGCGAGTTAGACGAAGAGCCCTCAGCGTTTGTCAAGAGCACCTCAGAAAGGTGTTGGAGATCAGTCGCAAGGTTCCACGGATGATGGACAGCTTCGTAAAGGAAGACAAGAAGACGGCTCAACAGTTGTTCATCGAGATCAAGCAGCTGAGGGACGGTGTGGACGTGGCGAGACGAAGGGTTTCGCTGGAACTCGCTGAGATAGGAGCCATTTTGATGAGCCGTGAGGACTACCTCCGCTTCACCAACCTAACAAGTGAGATCGCAGACTTCTGTGAGGGCATAGCCTTTCGACTATTGCAGATCATGGAGAGAAAATGGAAGGTGACTCCAGACATCAAAAACGATTTGATGAAGCTTTCTGAGGCCGTGTTTGAAACAATCTCAAAGCTTCGAGAGACCGCAATGACGCTGAATTACGGCTCCGCGAAGACCCTGGAGAAAGCTAGGGAGGTGGAGGTTGCTGAACGAATCGTGGACGATCTCTACCGAGAGCTGGAAGTAAAAATTCTCAACAGCCAAACAGAAATCCCGGTGCTTCTTCTCTTGTGGAACGTGATTGTGATTATGGAAGACGCTGCGGACAAGGCTGAAGATGCCTCTGACGCCGCTCGCATACTTGCTTTTGGCATGTAAAGGGAAACATAGATGCCCCAGAAGATCGAAACCGAGTTCATCGAAAACTTTCTGGTCGTATGGGACTCCGCTAAAGGGTCGGAACTTTATAAACTCGGCTATTACGGAAAACCTGTAGGCATCCCCAAACCCAAGGCTGAGGACTTCGATGCCCCCCTCATCCTCGATCTTATGGAGGGGCTCTACCTCGAAGAGAGGGGAAAAATCACCGTGACGGAGGGACCTGAAAACATTAAGGTCACCTTTTCTAAGCTAAAGAGGAGGGCGAAAAAGCTGTACGAGGAATTCGACCTTAAGTACGCGGTGTATCGGGACCTTCGTGACCAGGGACTCACCGTCACCCCTGGCATAAAGTACGGGTGCGATTTCGCCGTGTACAAGCACGGGCCAGGCGTGGACCATGCCCCATACATGGTATCCGTAAAGAAAACGAAGGACGAGGTTACAGCCACCGAAATAGTGAAAGCTGGACGACTCGCCACCACGGTGAGAAAACGGTTCATAATAGCCATACCCGACCTAGAGACGAAACAACAGATACGCTATCTGATCTTCAAGTGGTTCAAGGCATAGAATATGCTGATGTTTCTGGGTGAGTGGGTTTTCACTTACGCACGCATTTTATTCTGCTGTCTGAGATAAATCATGAATTCATCATACCAGATGTCAATCCAAAATTCTCCAAGTCTTGGACGTGTCCCTAGGCGAACGAGCTACCTTACACAAGTAGGGTCGCATTTGAAGACACATTGATGAGTTAAGAGAAAGCGTCTGCGTTCTGTTAATGTTTCATCTTTGACGCCTGTTTTCCACCTATACCCCAATTGCCCTTCGGAACCTCGTTAAGGATCACGGTTACCCATTCAGCTTCCATTCCAATTTCAACGAATGCCCTTGTTATGCCTTTGATCAACTTTTCTTTCTCTTCCTCCGTTCTACCTTTCCACATATCAACTCTTACAACCGGCATTCTTCTCGCCTCTAAACTAAATTAAATACGTAGTCTTTCCTATATTTACGGTCTTAGCTTCGAGCAAGTTTCACCTACCTGTCGACCGGGAATAAGCATGAAAGCTCTGCCCAGAAGGTTTTACACGCGTGACACGCTCACTGTCGTTGAGGAACTGTTGGGAAAACATCTGATCAGGCATACCATGGGAAGGAAGCTTGTGGGAAGGATCGTGGAGGTTGAAGCTTATGGAGGTAGTGATGATCCTGCAAGTCATGCATACAGAGGAGTGACGCCGAGAAATCGATTGATGTTCAGAAAAGGCGGCTTTGCCTACGTCTACTTTACATACGGGAAACACTACTGTTTCAATGTGGTAACCGAGAGACAGAATGTTCCAGGCGCGGTTTTGATCAGAGCTTTAGAACCCATAGAGGGAATAGAAACGATGAAGAAAAACAGAAGAACGCCCAACGTGTTCAATTTGACAAGTGGTCCAGGCAAGTTGACGGAAGCCATGAACATAACCGGAAA
>CAYGCU010000157.1:0-2195 GCA_964348475.1 uncultured Candidatus Bathyarchaeia archaeon | reverse complement strand
AGCGCGCGCTATTGCTTCCTTGATAAAGCGAAGAGATATTCCTGTGCGTATCCCGCGTATTCCCCAAAGTATTTTCTTCCAAACGAGCTGATCGTCTCGTATTCGCCTGATGTGAGCGGGGTTCTGCGAGAAATCTTCTTGACAAACGATTTTTCAAAATGGTTGGAATAATATTCGAGGATGGCGCGTTTCACCCAGACGTCCACCGGAAAAGCCTCCAGCTTGTCTAGGCAGAAAAGGAGGACGCAGTCGGCAACCTTTTGTCCAACACCCGGCAAGGATAAAAGTTCACGTTTGGCTCTTCTATAATCCATTTTTCTCAGAGATTCCAAATCCAACTCTTTGTTGTACACGATTCTGGAGGTCTCTAAAACCCTCTCTGCCCTAAACCCCAGCTTGCACACTTTCACATGTTTAAGGTCGGCGTCAGCCAAGTCGCTGGGCTTCGGAAATGCATAGAAATCCCGGCCCTCAAACATTTTTTTTCTTCCAAACTGTTTGGAGAGGTTTAGAACCATGTTTTTGATGGCTGGGATGTTTTTGTTGGTTGCGCAGATGTAGGAGATTAGGCATTCCCAAGGCTCTTGTCGGGTGATTCTCAGCCCGCGAAAGCGTTGGATGGCCCTTCCTATGTGTTCGTCTCTGTTTATTTTTGAGAGGATGTGGGATAAATTGTCGTCTAGTCTGAAGTAGTCCTCCACAAAATTGGCTTCTGTTGTTTCGGGAAAAGTTTGAAACAGCAGCTTATCGCCTACCTGTCTTACCTTAACAACCTTCCCCTCAACGACTCCGTACCACCAACCGCTCAGTTTCTCCCATCGAAAAGACTGCCCACATTTCAGAGTGTGATCCAAATCAAAGGGGTTAATTGACTGATTCAGCGAAATCTGCATCATATGATCTTACCCTTCAAGCTTGCCTTATTTGATGTATGATTGAGTTCGTTCTATATAAGATCAAAAGTTCTCAGGCGTCAAAATGTATCTGGCGAGGTAGAGAGGTTTTGCAGGAAAGGGTTATGTCTTCTTTCCTCTCCTATTGTGGAAGTTGGGCCATGCCCAGGATAAACTTTTATGTGATCTGGCAACGTTGCCAGCTTTTTGATGGAAAGAATAATTTCTTCGTAAGATGAGCCTGAGAGGTCTGTTCGGCCGATGGAGCCAGCAAACAGGGTGTCCCCGGTGAAAACAGCCTCCGCGCCCAAGAGGGATATGCCGCCTCTGCTGTGTCCCGGCGTGTGGAGCACCCTAAGCGCAACATCACCCACTTGAACGAAATCTCCGTCATGAAGCATCCGGTCGGCTGGCGGCAGAGAAGCAGTGCGAAGCCCGAACAGCATAGACAGGTTTTTCGAAGAGTCTGTTAACATCGGCGCGTCATATTCATGAATCAGGATGGGCGCGCCGGTCAGTCTTTTCATAATTCCGTTGCCAGCCGTGTGATCGTGGTGACCATGTGTGTTCATGATGTATCTAACCTGCAACTTGCGTTGGTTAATTTCTTTAAGCACGGTTTCAGCTTCAAGGTCCGTTTCAAATCCGGGATCGATGATGAGGGCCTCTTTGGTTTCTGTGCAGCCCACAACGTAACAGTTAGTGAACAAAGTCCCAACCGTAAACATTTTCGTGATCATGGAACACCCATCTTGCATACGGTGATTCTTGATGGTTTAAGCTGCAAACCGAACCGACACAACAATAACGTGAACACATAATCACATTAAAGCATTTTTCACTACTCAAGCTGCTTACTTGAAGCGTTGAGATTGTTAACACCCATCTAAGCCCATCTCCTCCTATAGGTTGTAATAAGAGAAAATGAGATTGAGATCGAAGTTGTTCAGAAGACAAAAACATCTTAAAGGGCGCCAAAGGAACCTTTTTATGTTTCTATCAACTCATTCTCACTTTGATGATGATTCAGAGTTACTCTGAAGGCATTGGGCCTAGATGATGAGACTCTGTTTCTGAGACTACGCAGACTTTTGCAAGTAATATAGCTACCGTCAAAAAGTTATTAACCGCAGATGCTTTGTCACTTTACATAGAAAATTTCTGTTTTGTCCTTTGCTTTTTCCGTTGATTCTCTTCGTGTTTCAGGTTCTCTCATTGTTAAGTCCTTGTGAACGCGTGAAGTTATTTCACAGTCATACTCTATGTAAGGTTGCGTTAGTTTAGCAAGATTTTTGCTTATTT
>CAYGCU010000156.1:0-2197 GCA_964348475.1 uncultured Candidatus Bathyarchaeia archaeon | reverse complement strand
CAACCCTTCAAGCCTTTGTTGCCACAGATATCTAATCCGTACATGTCTATGAGAAGAGGCGTAATCTTTGGACACAGGGACTTCGAAAACATTTTGGACGCTATGAAAAACCATGAAAAATTTGCCGTAATGAGCGGCATTAAGCCAACAGGAGAATTCCACCTTGGAACACTCATGACAGCCCGAGAGGTCATATACTTTCAACAGCAAGGCGCTACTGCATTCTACTGCATAGCCGACGTTGAAGCCTACGAAGATAACAAAATTCCATTCGAAAGAAGCGAAAAATATGCCGTGGGCAACGTTGCCGACCTCCTCGCTTTAGGATTTGACCCAAGACGAGGCTACATCTATCAGCAATCGAAAGACCAGAGAGTCAAGGATCTAGCCATAATTTTTGGCAGAAAGGTAACCTTGGCTACAATGAAAGCAATCTATGGAGAACGCCACATGGGGCTCTACATATCCGCCCTAATCCAGGCTGGAGACATACTTATGCCTCAACTCGAAGACTTCGACGGACCAAAACCAACCGTAGTGCCAGTTGGCGTAGACCAAGATCCTCACCTCCGCCTAACTAGAGACCTAGCCTCCAAGTTTCAAAGAAAATATGGCTTCGTTTCGCCGTCTTCTACCTATCACAAACTTATGAAAGGTTTAGACGGTTCTCCCAAAATGAGTAAACGAGACCCTATGAGCTACTTCACTTTCCAAGAAAGGCCAAAGAGTATTGCTAAGAAAATTTCCAACGCATTTACTGGTGGAAGACCCACAGCGCAGGAGCAACGCAAACTCGGTGGAATTCCAGAGATTTGTCCTATCTATGAAATGTACATGTTTCATTTCTTCGAAGAGGACAAAGATGTTGTTCAACTGTATCACGATTGTAAAAGCGGAAAAATCCTGTGTGGAGAAGACAAGGAACGACTCATCAAGATTGTGTTAAACTTTGTGAAGGAACATCGAAGAAAAAGGCGGCAAAACATAGACAAGGCAAGAAAAACCTTGCAAGTTACATAGATAGGCATAAATAACCTTTTTCCTATTCAAAATGCGGTGAAGGGATGTTCCGCCAATTTCCAAAATTCCGCTCCCAGTTTTACTCTTAACTACTCACAAGCGTCCCCAGCTAAAACCATTGAAGACCTTTTATCATAGCAATAAACTACTTTACCCTATAACAGTAAAGTTAGAGCCAGCAGACTTTGGAGGGAAACTCAGTGGTTGAACTTCGGGAACACGAACAGAAAACCCTGCTCGCGCTGCAAAAGCTCGGAGGAAAAGCGCCCGTCGATCAGATAGTTGAAGCCAGCGGCTTAGCCCACGCCGCAGTCATGCGAGCCGCTCTATCTCTCACAAGAAAAAAACTGACTCGAATCCACGAGCAGAAGCAGACCGTGATCAAGCTAAGAGAGGAAGGGAAACAATACGCTAAAAGGGGACTTCCAGAGCGTCGCCTAATCGATTCTTTAATTAAACTAGGTGGAAAAGTGCCAATGGAGAAGGTGGCTAAGGATGCACGTTTAGAGAAGAAGTTTATACCCATAGCCTTAGGTTGGCTTCAACGCAAAGGCTGGGCGACAATCGAGGAAAAAGAGCGAGTGCTAAAGGCTTTAAAACGTAAACCAGCCAAGGGAACAGATGAAAAACTCATTTCTCTTTTGGATGAAAGAGGTTCTCTTGTTGCAGAAGAATTGGGGAAGGACTTACGAAGCGCAGTTGCCGTCCTGAAGAGAAGAAAACTTGTGGAAATCCGCGAAAAGGCGTTGCGGGAAATAGAACTCACGAGTTCTGGACAGAAACTCGTTAGGAAGCGACTGCGAATCGTAGAGGAAGTCAGCCAACTTACGCCTGAACTCATTGTTTCTGGAAAATGGCGTCAAGTCCGGCTTCGAAAATACAATGTTGAGGCGCCAGTTGCCATAACATGGCCTGGAAAGAAGCATCCTTACGTTCGGTTCTTGGATGAATTGAAAGAAAAACTTGTCTCTTTAGGCTTCAAAGAAATGGTAGGTCCACTTGTAGAGCTGTCTTTCTTCAACTTTGACAGCCTATACACACCGCAAGACCATCCAGCACGAGAAATCTTTGGCGTCTACTATGTGAAATCACCGAAATATGGAAAAGTTGATACCTACAAGCCAATCGTGGAAAATGTGAAGAAAACCCATGAAAAGGGCTGGAAAACTGGCTCTAC
>CAYGCU010000155.1:0-2230 GCA_964348475.1 uncultured Candidatus Bathyarchaeia archaeon | reverse complement strand
ATGTGAAAGGGCTTATTCAAAGTCTTCGATTTGATCTAGCCCTAAGTCGATTGGCAACGGTTCCTCCGGCTCTGCACATGGATCTATATCGAAAAGTTTTGGTGCCATCGTTCCAAACCCGCTTAGTATTTGTGGTGAGTGCACCCCAGTCATCACGAGGGTTACCCTTAAAACGTCCTCAAGGCTTGAGTTTACTCTTGCGCCCCAAATCACGGAGGCATGGTTGTCCATCATCTCTGTGACAATTTCTCCAACCCGATTTGCCTCTTCAATGGTCATCTGGTTGCCTCCGCAAACGTGGATTAACGCTCCTGTGGCTCCCGCGTAGTCCACATCGAGTAGAGGGCTCCTCAATGCGTTTTGGACAGCCTCCTCTGCTCTGTTGGGAGCATCTGACTCTCCCACCCCAACCACTGCCACTCCGCCCTTGGTCACGATGGTCCTGAAGTCTGCAAAATCTAGATTGATCAGGCTGGGGGCTGAGATAGTTTCCACGACTCCCTTTATCATATTCGCCAGTACTTGGTCAGCAACCTTAAATGCTTCATTTAACGGGAGCTGAGGCACAAGCTCCATCAGCTTGTTGTTGTCAATCACCATAACAGTGTGGCACTCTCTCCTCATCTCGTTTAATCCTCTAATCCCACACTCAATTCGTCCCTTCTCAATTCTGAACGGCGTTGTAACAACCCCGACCACAATTGCTCCTTTGCGGCGAGCAATCTCCGCCACCACTGGAGCCGCGCTGGTTCCGGTTCCCCCACCCAAACCAGCTGTAATAAAAACCACGTCTACATCAGTGAGGATTTCTTCCAGCTCCTCTCTCGACTCCTCGATCGCAGCTTTGCCGACTTCTGGATTTCCACCTGCTCCTAGACCTCGGGTGGTCTTTTCTCCGATCAGTACCTTATGGGTCGTACGTGTAACGTTGAGGTGTTGCATATCTGTGTTGATGGCTATACACTCGGCGCCAGTAACTCCCATCTCTATGAGCCGATTCACAGTGTTGTTTCCAGCACCTCCCACCCCTAGCACTAGGATGCGGCAGTAGCCGGGTTCACGGAGTCCTTCACGTTCTGCTTCGTTCCACGTAGACTGTAGACCCCTGTTGACCGATCTGGTCATTGCCAATCCTCTCCCACACCTCCACGCTGAGAAGGTCCCGTATCGCCACTCGAATAGCTTCAGCTCTGTTTGGATAATAGCGCTCGTCTACCAACCGATCCAACGCCTTGATGTACGGCTCAGGGATGTAGAGCGTAATCAACTTCATCTGTAAACCTCCCTTCAAAACAGGTTTCCGTAAGAAGAGAAACAACGCTGAGGATTATATACGTATGTATTACGATTAAAATATGATTAAAATATCAAAAGGCTTTTTCTTATAAAGCTTTCTCTCTTCTCTTTTTGGATCTTACGACTTTATGTAAAAGAGAAAAACTTCGTAATCTTTATGTTTTTCTGTTACGATTAAAACCGTAGCACTTTCATGTAGCGATTAATCCGTCTTATAGTTGTGCTGTAACAGGCGGAGGAAACCGATGGCGGAGAAGACTGGACGAGTGTACGTTAAGAGCTTTGGCTGCCCCACAAACTTGGCTGACGGAGAACTAATTGCTGGTTGTCTGTCAGAGGCTGGCTATGACGTTGTGGAGACAGTTGAGGATGCGGATGTGCTAATCTACAACACCTGTGCAGTGAAGACACCTACGGAAAATCGGATAATAGGAATTTTGCGAAGGGTTCCGAAAGGCAAGAGGCTCATAGTAACTGGTTGCTTGCCTTTGATAAACTTTGAGAGGGTGAAAGCAGAGGTTAAGTTTGACGGCGTTTTGGGACCAGCTCCCGGCCCTAAGATTGTTAAGGCAGTGCACAAGGTGGGTTGTGGAGAAAGAGTTGTTGCGCTGGAAAAGAATTCTAAGCCGAGTCTTGATCTCCCTAAGATTCCCGTGAACAGGGTTGTAGGGATCGTTCCAATTAACTACGGTTGTTTGGGTTCGTGTTCGTACTGCTGCGTTCTCTTCGCTAGGGGGCGTTTGAGAAGCTATCGGATTGACGAGTTGGTTGAGAGGATTAAATGCGATTTGGCTTCGGGTGTTAAGGAAGTTTGGCTTACTTCTCAGGACACGGCTTGTTACGGAAAGGACATAGCGGTCAGTCTCGCGGATTTGCTTAGGGAAGTTTGCAGGGTTGAAGGAGAATTTTTTGTTCGCGTTGGAATGATGACTCC
>CAYGCU010000154.1:0-2232 GCA_964348475.1 uncultured Candidatus Bathyarchaeia archaeon | reverse complement strand
TTGAAACTAAGTTCTATCCGAAAGGCTCCCGCCTCATCGTGCTCGACAGTTGCGTAGCGAACATGCCCACATACACCAAAACCGTTCGAGTTGAGGGATCAGCCAACATACCGTCCACAATAATCCCAGTTGTGAAAGCGTCAGCCGTAGCTGACAAAATACTGGAGCAAGCCTTAAACAAGCTCAAAAAATAACGTACGGTTGTGTGAAAAATGTATAAAACTACGGTTCTAGACCAACCGGAAGAGATCAAAAAGATCGATAAGAGCGATATACTAGGCCACTGCGTCAAGACCAGCATCTATTGCAGGGACGCTGTGCAACGGGCTAACAAGGTCTCAGTGGAGTATGGAAAGCCTCAACAAATCGTGATTGTGGGCATGGGAGGCTCTGCCATAGGAGGAGAAATTCTTCGAAATTGGCTACTAGACGAGCTTCCCATCCCCATAGAGGTCTGTAGAGACTACAGTTTACCCGCGTACGCAAATGAAGAAACGCTGGTTTTCGCGATCAGCTGTTCAGGGAAAACTGAGGAGACGCTTAGCGCTTTTGTGGACGCCGTCAAACGGGGATGCAAGACTATAACCATAACCTCGGGAGGACATCTACTCTCCTTTTCCGAGAAACTGCAGGTGCCCCACGTGATCGTGCCAAGTGAACTGCCCTCACGCGTCACTCTCCCATACCTCTTCTTGCCGCTTCCTATTTTAATGGAGAAACTGGGTATTCTTCAAAGCAGGGAGAAAGAGATTCAAGAAACGATACAAATTGTAAAAAGGTTGAGCAGAGAAAACTCGCCTGAAACTCCTGCGAGGGAAAACCCGTCGAAAAAACTTGCGTTAGAACTAAAGGAAACCATACCCGTGGTGTACGGATTCCGACAGTACGCAGCCATAGCCCGGCGACTGAAAACACAGTTCAACGAAAACGCCAAAGTTCCCTCTAAACACGACGTGTTCCCAGAGCTCAACCACAACGAAGTTGTTGGATGGGAAGCATCTAAGGGACTCACTAAACGCTTCTCAGTCCTATTAATCCGAGACCGCGAAGAGCCCCCGGAGATAAAACACAGAATCGAAACAACCAAATCTCTAGTGCTGCAAAAAGCCCAGAAGGTTTTGGAAGTCTATGCGAGGGGAGAAAGCAAGCTGGCGAGAATTTTTTCAGTGTTGTTCGTGGGAGACCTTGCAAGCGTTTACCTAGCCGTTCTGCGCAACATCGATCCTACGCCGGTGGAGTCTATTAACCGAATAAAAGAAGAAATGAGGAAACGGTTCAACGCGATAGAAAAATTGAAAATAGAAGTTTGATCAAGAAGAGTGAAAAGCCTTAGTCTGCGTATTACCTATCGTTCCCTTTCCCCCTGAACAAACTCCTCAAACCATTTTTCAGCTGTTTCTAACGGCAACGCCTGCGGCGGATGTTTGAAGGCATAGGCTGAAGTGCTCAAGAGGGAGCCAGCGATCCCCCGGTCGATAGCAATCTTTGTCCCTCGTATAACATCGAACATAACGGAACCCGCGTTTGGAGCATCCACCGTGTTGAGTCGAATATCGAGCTGCATGGGAACTCCCCCGAAGTAGAACCCCTTCACCCAGAAGTAACTGTCTCGCCGGTTCTCCAAGAAGTCAACGTAGTCAGTGGACCCCGCTACAACCGAAGCCTTATACGGCAGAGCTCTCTCCACCGACCTAGTCTTCACAATTCGTTTTGCTTCCCTCGCCCTCTCAAGGGTGTTGAGAGATTCTGTTCCCCCACCCACATCGAGCTGATAAGTTTCGAAAACCCGAACACCTCGATCCACCAGCATTTTCAGTAAGGTTTTGTGAAGAATGGTGGCTCCCACCTGATCCACCAAGTCGTCACCAAGTACTGGCAGACCAGCATCCTCGTAGCGCTTGTCCCAAGCGGCGTCGCTGGCTATGAAGACGGGTGTGGCATTAACGAAGGCACACCCAGCTTTAAGCGCCTCCTCAGCGTATTGTTGGGAAGCCTTTACGGCTCCGCTGGGAAGAAGGTTAATGACCATTTCTGCGCCACTCTCCCTAAGCCTTTGAGCCACATCCACTTCTGAAGATTCACTTATCTTGATCGCGTCTCTTAGAGAGTTGCCGATGCCGTCTAGAACAGGTCCCTTCAAAACTGGAACATTCAGATAGGGAACATCCACGAACTTCAGGGTGTTGTTGGGCGGAGAGAAGATTGCCTCAGACAAATCTTTTCCAACTTTTC
>CAYGCU010000153.1:0-2239 GCA_964348475.1 uncultured Candidatus Bathyarchaeia archaeon | reverse complement strand
TGTCCACAGTTCTTCCAGCTCTCGGATGTCGACGGAAAATCCACCATCGAAGGAGCAAAGAAAGTCATGAAGGAAAATGAAGTCGTTGCAGAAACATTAGAATTAGACAGACTGGAATGCATCGAAGAAGCAGCTGAAGCCTGTCCCTTTAACGCTATACATATCGTAAACTTGGAGACAGATGAGAAACTCATCTAAGCCTAACGTGGTTAGCATGATTGTAAACAAGATCTCTGTGATGATCGGAGGAGAGGCTGGAGCTGGAATAACCCGCTCTGGCTTCCTCTTTGCCAAGGCCTGCTTAAGAGGAGGACTCCACGTCTTCGGCGCCAACGACTACCAATCCCTCATAAGGGGAGGACACAACTTCTACGTCGCTAGAGCGGATGCTGAAGAGATTTACTCTCAAGCCGACACCATTGATCTGCTTTTGGCACTAAACAAAGAAACCATTTTTCTCCATAAAAACGGACTTGTCCCAGGCGGAGGAATAATTTACGACGGAGAAGAGATCGCTCTAAACCTTGAGGAACTAAACAGAGACGACCTGAAACTCTACTCAGTGCCCTTGAAGAGGGTCGTCAAGGAACTCGAAGGGCCATTGATCATGAGGAACACGGTGGCTCTGGGAGCTACGGTGGCCCTCGTGGACTATGACCTAGAGATTCTAAATGGCGCCATAAGAGACGCGTTTAAGCCAAAAGTGGCGGAACTAAACGTAAAAGCCGCAAAAATGGGATACGATTATGTTCGGGAACATTACGCAGGGACCTTCGATTATCGACTGAAGAAAACAGGCTCAGCTGGAAAACGAAAGATCCTTCTCACTGGAAATGAGGCGGTTGGCTTCGGCGCCATTCGAGCAGGCTGCAAGTTCTATGCTGCCTACCCTATGACTCCAGCGACTCCGCTGCTTCACTTCATGGCGCCCCTCGACAGAGAATACGGGATGATCGTAATACAGTCAGAAAGCGAGATTGCAGCCATAAACATGGTCGCTGGCGCTTTCTTCGCCGGAGTCAGAGCCATGACAGCCACGTCTGGTGGAGGTTTCTGCCTAATGAGTGAGGGCTTGGGCATGACGGGCATGACCGAGACGCCCGCGGTAATAATGCTGGCTCAGAGACCCGGGCCCAGCACTGGTCTCCCCACCTATTCGGGGCAGGGAGACCTCAGATTCACAATCCACGCCTCTCAAGGAGAGTTCCCGAGGGTTGTCATAGCCCCAGGAGATGTGGAGGAGTGCTTCTACAAGACCATGGAGGCTTTCAACTTGGCGGAGAAGTTCCAGATACCTGCCATCATCATTACTGACAAGTACTTGGTGGAGAGCCATGGGGGTGCTGAGTTCTTCGACCAGAACAGAATTGGGATTGACCGCGGGCCTCTACTGATCGGGGATGAGTACGTGGGTGAGGAAGAATACAAGAGGCACAAGTTCACTGAAGACGGCGTCTCACCTAGAGCCATGCCCGGAATGAAAGGGGCAATCGTTAGAACCAGCGCCGATGAACACGATGAAAACGGATACACAATTGATGATCCTGAGTTGACTACGAAGATGGTTGATAAGCGTTTTAAGAAACTGGATGTGCTCCTTGAAGAGCTAAAAAGCTATGAAACAACCAAGCTCTATGGCTCCACGGAAGCAGACGTTACCATTTTGGGATGGGGATCAACAAAGGGTCCAATAAGAGAGACCATGAAACTTCTTAGTAAGGAAGGACTGAAGGTCAACTATCTCCAAATCTTGTATCTGAACCCTTTTCCAGTTGCTAATGTTCAGAGGATCTTGAAATCAGCTAAAAAGACGATTGTGGTGGAAAACAACAAGACCTCCCAGCTGTCCAGCCTCATAAGGGAACACTGTCTCATGACTGTCGATCACAAGATTTTGAAGTACGACGGGAGGCCTTTTCACCCGAGAGAGCTTTCGACAAAGATAAAGGGGGTGCTCTGAAACGGTAACTCTCCAAGATCTGAAGACGCCAGCAAAGAATACCTGGTGCCCTGGGTGTGGAAACTTTGGAATATTGATTGGCTTCAAAAGGGCTCTGATGCAGTTGGGCGTCGAGAGAGATCAAGTCGTGATCGTGTCGGGGATAGGCTGCCACGGGAAGACGGTCAACTACGTTAACGTGAACGGATTCCACGGAATCCACGGTAGAGTGTTACCCTTGGCAACGGGCATTAAACTGGCGAATCCCAACCTAACTGTGGTGGGCTTTGCTGGAGATGC
>CAYGCU010000152.1:0-2241 GCA_964348475.1 uncultured Candidatus Bathyarchaeia archaeon | reverse complement strand
TGAGAAATTTTACGAGAAGATGCTCAAAGATGTGGGAGAAGGGTCCGTGTCCCACGTCGTGAAGCAAAGCAGCTATTCTGACCTTTTGAATCTCATCTTCAGATAGAAGCTGGGAGAGGTGGGGGTTCTCTGCTAGAAGCCCGGCTAGGTGCATGACTCCAATCGAGTGTTCAAACCGGGTGTGGTTGGCGCCGGGATAAACGTACTCTGCTCCGGCGAGTTGCCTCAACCGGTGAAGCCTTTGCACGGGAAAAGAGTCGATGACTTTCTTCTCAGCCTCAGTGATGTAGACATATCCGTGAACAGGATCCTTAATTTCACCCCAGTATCTCCGCATCGTCAAGGGTCTCCGCTATCTTCTGAGTTTTGTACGTATTATAAAGTGATCGATGAAAACTCATTTATGCCTGAGCCGAGTTGACATGAATGGCGAGGCTGACGCATGAGGAAGAAGGGGACTTTCATCTGCATCGAGGGGCTTGACGCCAGCGGAAAGACTACGCAGGCTCGTCGACTCGTGAGGGAACTGAGGCGGAGAGGCTTTAAAGCCGTGTACACAACTGAGCCGAGTCCGGGTGAGATCGGGAAGTTCATAAGGACCTACATTCTTCAAAGAAAGAGGCGTGTGCCCATTGCGGTGGAGGCGCTTCTTTTTGCAGTTGACCGGGTTGACCACTTGGAGCGGAGGGTGAAGCCTGCTTTAGAGGAGGGGAAGATCGTGGTTTCCGATCGATACGTTTACTCCAGCCTAGCCTATCAGGGGGCGGCGGGCTTAGACCTAAACTGGATCGAGGAGATCAACCGATCAGTGGTTACCCCCGACTTAGCCATTTACCTCGACGTTCCGCCAGAAGTGGTGGTGAAAAGAATAAGACGGAAAAAGTCGGTTATGGAGAGGCTGGAGGTTCAGCGGAAGGTTAGGAAGGTTTACATGAAGTTTGTGGAGGATGGACGGTTAATACGTGTTGATGGAAATAGACCGAAAGATGCGGTGTCAAGAAATATCTTGACGACGGTTCTGAATTTCTTGAAGGGTTAAAGCACTTGTAATAGTTTTTTAGGTTAGCGGCTTCAGCTTCTTCTGGAAAGTTCCTCACGTATCTGCCCAATTAAAAAGTTGGTGAGGTCTTCTAGGGAAACACGCCTGATACCGCGCTCATGGGAGACCTGCACTTCCACGTTGTTTCTGTTGAATACAAAGCGGAGCAGGTGATAATCAAACCTTAAAGGCACGCGTCTCCCCTCTTTTAGGACGTGGTAACGCACGACGCAGAAAAAGTCGAGTGTTGGCGGCGCTTCTTTTTTGATGCTCTTTTGAAGTCTTTCCAGTTCCTCTCTGTCTAGGTAGTTGAAGGTGAGGCCTTCTGCTACTCCGAACTCGAAGCTAACCTCGCATCTTGGTGTGGAAAAGGGTGATATGACGGTTAAGTTGTGGGTTGCTTGGTTCAATCGGTGGAGACCACGGAGAATCGCTTGCTGCAGTTTCTTTTCTGTGGATTGATGGGTGAATCTTGCAACGCTGTGGACGACCTCGGGAAAGTTTTCGTAACGTCCCAGCAATCCTTAGCCCTTCATGTCCTCTTCATCTTTCTTAGCTTTTCAAGGTTTTCGAGTAACTTGGAGAGAAGAGAACTCAGCCTTTCCAGTTGTTGGGGATCCGTTTCTCCTTTGATTTTCTTTTCTATGTCCTGTATCTTCGTGAGAACGGTGGACTCTAGGGCTTCGAGGACCACTGGACCCGTCGCTTCTGTTGGTGTCGTTCCCTCCTTTACCACGATCACGCGTTTTTGACACTTAGCGCACCAGAGTTCTCCATTTCTCAGTTTAAATAGAGGTGAGGAGCAGGCTGGGCAGGAGCGCTCTGTGAGGGTGGCTCCCTGCCTGAGTAGGTCCACCATAGTTTGAATGGGCTTTGTATCTTCAGGCAATTCTCCAGCCTCAAAGGAATCTTGGTTAGCGCGAATAATAAGTAACTCGGCGCCGATTTATACAAATTCCTTCTTGTTCCATCCTATGTATGGAAATCTGGATTCTGAATATTGATTTTCCCTTCATAACTGATTTTTAGCACTAGATCAGCTTGGGACTCTGTGACAAAATTGAGTGCCAAATTAAAAGAAATTCAGCGCGAAGTGGCTGATCTCAAGAAGAAGCTCGAGGAGTTGCGGCGTCTCAAGTTGGATTGCGACGATGCAAAGAGACTCCGTGAGAAGATTGTTAGAATCAAATGCGACTAGAAGA
>CAYGCU010000151.1:0-2252 GCA_964348475.1 uncultured Candidatus Bathyarchaeia archaeon | reverse complement strand
TGGTGCGGTGAAAACAACATCGAATTTAGACGTGTTTAGACAAACCATACGAAATCATTATTTTCCTAAAGAGTGGTGACTTCGACTTATGGGGGTTCAAATTTGAGGACCGTTGATGTGGCAATGACAGCGGTTAGTGCGGGTCTATACACCGTTGTTGGATATTTAACTAATCTTGGGATTGTCACTCCTGCTGTCGGGGTAGTAAGATTTTGGCCATCAGTCTTCGTACCAGCCATTTTCGCTGTTCTTTTCGGTCCTTGGGTTGGAGGAATAAGTGCTGCGATAGGAATCTTTTTCAGTGACATGGTTTATCCCGGTCACGGAGTCGCTTTCTTGAGCTTGACCGTGGGAGTGCCTTCAAACTTTTTAATGTTCTTTCTGATCGGTTACGTTGCTCGAGAAAATGTGACCCAAAAGCAAGTTGGTGTAGGTTTGGGAGCATCTAGCGTCGTAATACCATTGATAACCTACTTGACTTCCATAGAGTTGCTTTCGGTGGACATATCTCTTCTATTTATTGGTGTTTTTTTAGGGTGCTATGTGTTAATCGCTTTATTGTGGATACGGTTGCCAAAGTGGAGAAGCTTTTGGGTTGCGTCTGTAGTAGGAAACGGTGTAGGATGTGCCTGGATAGGTCTTACTCTCTGGATTTATAGCCAATTCTTAACCTTACCCCTAACATTCGCACCTTTTGAACGTAATGCACCCTTCTACGCCAGCTTTTTATGGTTCGTTTGGACGTTTTCTGTGCAAATACCCTTTCTCATAACGATAGTTCCTCCAGTTGTAAAAGCATGCTATCAAGCATTTCCTTCATTGAAGCCTGAAAGATAAAGGGGTAACACTTGCGTGTCCAAAAAGGCACTGGCATTCTCTCCAGCTGGAATCTCCAGTTTCTTCGAAATCTGCGACAGAACTCAGGACGGAGTCCCCATTAAGGACCCAGAGCGAATAGGAGCTCGGGGCGGGGGATTTGTAATCGACAAGGGAGTCTTAACTGAAGTTAGCGCGACTGAGGCAGAGATAAACGGCGTTCAAGTGTTTATAAACGACAAGCCTGCGCCAGAGGCAGAGACAACAAGAACCGTCGTCGAAATGTTGTTAGCGAAGGCTGAGGGAAATTATGAAGTCAAGGTCACTCACAAGGTTGAGGTGCCTATTGGTGCAGGTTTTGGGTCGAGTGCCGCCGGCGCCCTAGGGACAGTTCTGGCCCTTAGCAAAGCCTTGAGCCTCAATCTTACATACAATCAGCTAGGTAGAATAGCTCACGTGGCTGAGGTGAGTTGTCAAACAGGTTTAGGAACAGTTGGTCCATTAATGTTGGGAGGCTGCATCATAACTGCTGAGCCAGGTGCACCCGGATACGCCTCTATAGATCGAATTCCCGTTTCTTCTAACCACAGAATAGTTGCAGCCACCTACAGATCCTTTCCAACAAAGGATATGCTTTCATCCCATGAAAAAAGAAGGACAATCAATGAATGGGGACGAAGAACTCTAGAGAAAATCCTTGCTGACCCTTCTCTTGAATATTTCATGCGGACATGCAAAGAATTTGCTATAGGAACCAGTCTTGCTACGAGTCGCGTTCGGAACCTGATTAATCTTGCGGAGAAGGCTGGAGCCATTGGTGCAGCACAAAACATGGTAGGTGAAGCTGTTCACGCGCTGGTTACGGTAGACAGTTTGGAAGCTGTTGTTCAAGCTTTCAAGAGGGCCATTTCGAGTGAAAAGATTTTAATAACAAAGATCGACCTTCAAGGTGCGCGTCGACTCGGGTGAGAGAGTCTTGAAGAAACGACTTGAGGCTGTGGCTGTTGGCGGGACTTTCGACGAGTTTCACAAGGGTCATCGAGCCCTGCTCCTAAAAGCCTTCGAGATTGGAAAGCGTGTCTTGATCGGCTTATGTACGGACAAATTTGCGAAAAAAATCTGGAAGCCCCACAAGGTTGCAACTTATGAGAAGCGACTAAAGGAGTTGAAGGATTTCTTGAGACTAAAAGGCTTGTTGGACAGAGTTGAGATTCTGCCCCTGAACGATCCCTACGGAATTACGTTGTCAAGCGGATGCGTCGAGGCGATCGTGGTGAGCAGGGAAACGGAGTCCCGCGCCCAAGAGATCAATGAGAAGCGGAGAGCCAAAGGACTGCCGCCCCTGAGCGTCGTCGTCATCGAGATGGTTCCAGCTGAGAACCACGTCTCAATTTCTACCACCAGAATTCGGCGTAGAGAAATCGATCGTGAAGGAC
>CAYGCU010000150.1:0-2257 GCA_964348475.1 uncultured Candidatus Bathyarchaeia archaeon | reverse complement strand
TTTTTAAATAAACATTATGACCATAAAGTTGTGGATGGTGGAGGCGGGTTGCTGACAAGGCTGAAAGAAAGGTTTCAGCTCTGGATATCCTATGAAGCCAAACTTGCTCACAGCGTAGGATTAACCCCAAATCGGGTGAGTGCCATCGGAATAATATGCGCGCTGCTTTCAGCAGTGCTATATTGGAACTCGCAGTTTCATCAACCCATTCTAATAGCGGCCACCATCTTTTTTCTAGTTTCGGGTTTTTTCGATGCATTGGATGGCGCCATCGCAAGGATTTACGGGGAAACCACAACCTTCGGCGGTTTTCTCGACTCCATGCTGGATCGGTACGCCGATGTCGTCGTTTTTTGTGGCATCATTTTCGGCGGACTTTGCGATCCTATCGGTCCTGTTGGTCCGGTGGCGGGGTTTGCCGCCCTAACAGGCTCATTGCTGGTGAGCTATGCTCGAGCTAGAGCTGAGGCGGCGGGAGTGAAAATGGAGGCTGTGGGCTTTGCCGAACGCGCTGAACGTATAATCATATTGGCGGCAGCCAGTCTTCTTATTATGATTTGGCGGGAAGCGTTGGGTTGGGGAATGATTGTTCTAGCAACTCTCACAAATCTTACCGTGATTCAGCGTATTGTTTATTTTCGTAAGTCCCAAGAAGAAGGAAGTTAGCTGTCGGGTCAGCGCCTAAATCTTCTTCTCCGAGGCCGTGTTTTTCGTTCGTCTCTCGCGCGCACCTTCACAACGCCACGGTGCACTGCACAGGAAATACAGTAATACTTCGTCACAGGTCGGCTGGTTATGTAGGCGCCTTTTTGACGAAGTTCCTTGTATAACGAAGAGTCGACCATGGACACTCGGCGAGACGCCTTCTTGGCTTTGTCCCGTGGAACCAGCTCGCCACAGCTGCTACACTGGACAAGAGCGCCCCTTCCCTTTCCACCTTTGGATCGACCCCTCGACTTGCGCTTCACAGGCATGACTTTTCCTCGACCTTACAAGATGTTGAAACAGATTTATAACCTTACGCAAATTAATCCCTATACATATGTTCTTTCAACGAGGAAACCATGTTTGACCTAGTAACCGTCGGCCACCTCTCGATCGACCGAATAATCTCGCCGAAAATACCCACCCCTGAACCCGCGCTAGGCGGGCCCCCAACTTATGTTTCGTTGGCGGCGAGAAAACTAGACGCAAAGGTTTCAATAATCTCCAAAGTGGGAGGAGACTTCCCTAGTGAGTATGTTTTGTGGCTGAGAGCAAACGGAATAGATCTATCTGGACTGAAACAGGTCAGAGACGCCTCAACCACAAGATTCCTTTTGAAGTACGGGAAGGGAGAGAGACAACTTCAGCTAAAGAGCCGAGCCCCACCCATTTCCCCAGAAGACGTGCCTAGTTCCCTTCGAGCCAAAGCGGTCCACATCGCGCCCATCGCAAACGAACTCTCACGGAACGTCGTTGACAAACTGCGAGCTTCAACAGACACCTTGTCTCTGGACCCCCAAGGGTTCTTGCGAAGATTCGATGAGCAAGGAAACGTAAAGCTGAGCAGATTGGTAGAAACCGGGATTCTACGACACATCGACGTGTACAAATCATCGCTCAGTGAAATCAGAGCTGCTACAGGGCTAACCAACTTGCAGCCGGCTGTCCAGAAAATTCACAGTCACGGGCCAAGAATAGTCATGGTAACAAGAGGTATGAAAGGATCTACATTGTTTTTCAATCAAGAACTCTACGAAATCCAAGCCTGCAAGCCAAGAATCGTTAAGGATCTCACTGGCGCCGGAGACGCTTTTGTCGGCGCCTTCCTAGCCGAACAAGTTCGAGGGGAAGACCCAGCGTGGTGCGCTTGCATTGGGTCAGCCGCCTCCTCCTTTGTTGTGGAGGGCGTGGGACCCGCCGTGTTCGGGGAAAAGAAAGAAACCTATAAGAGGGCAGCTGAAATCTATGAGAAAGGGCTTAAACGGTTAACCGTGTAAGAAAAGGGCAATCGGAGGGTTCACCGGTTGGGCAAAGTTGCTAAGGGCGTGAAATGTAGTGTGGTTGGGTGCGACAAGCTGGCAGTTCGCTCCCTCTCCAACGAAAGGGTGAGCAGCGCAGGGTTAAAGGTTGGTGGAGGCGGAAGGGGGAGAGCCTACCTCTGTAAAGATCACTATAAAGAGTTCAAGAGGGAAACCAAGAAAGAGAAGATGTTGGAGAAGTGGAGGTACAGGGGCTGAGGATACTTCAACTGCACTCCAACTTCATAGAGTAC
>CAYGCU010000149.1:0-2284 GCA_964348475.1 uncultured Candidatus Bathyarchaeia archaeon | reverse complement strand
GACGATAGTGCCCGAGATCGGCGGATAACTGCTACTCTTCTATTTTCTGTAAACTACGAGCCTCCGCCTGTAAGGTATTCATCGATATAGGAGGCAGCTTTCCTACCAGCAACGATCGCTTCGATCACAGTTGCCGGTCCAGACACCACATCTCCGCCGGCAAATATCGCAGGCAGACTTGTTTCCAAGGTTATTGGATCCACCGTTATGGTGTTCTGTTTAGTAACCTCGACTCCCTTGGGCAGGAGGGAGGGGTCAGGTGACTCGCCGATAGCCAGTATCATTGTGTCAAGTTGGATGGTGAACTCTGAGTTCTCGATGGGTATGGGTCGCCTTCTACCACTCTCATCAGGTTCTCCCAATTCCATTCGTACGCATTCCAAGGCAACAAGTCGACCATCCTTACCCGAGATTTTCTTCGGCGCTACCAAGAACTGAATCTTCACACCTTCATTTTCTCCATGTCTTACTTCCCAAGGGTTCGCCGGCATCTCTTCCCTCGACCTTCGATACAGAATGGTGACTTCCTTGCCCCCCAGTTGCAGAACGGCTCTAGCGGCGTCAATAGCCACGTTGCCGCCGCCTATCACCGCCACCCTGTCTCCCAGTTCAAGCTTCTTTCCCATGTTTACCTCTCTTAACAAGTCAATGGCGTGCATAACGCCCTTAAGCTCTTCACCCTCAATACGGAGTTTCCGGCTTTTTGGAGCCCCAGTTGCGACAAATACTGCTTTGTACCCGTCTTTCAAGAGCCCGTCGATTGTTAAGTCCTTGCCCACCGTCACGTTGGTTCTGATTTCCACCCCCAAACCTTTAATACGTTCGATTTCCGTGTCAAGCACCTTTCTGGGCAACCGAAATTCTGGAATTCCCCACCTTAACATTCCACCAGGCTCTGGTAAAGATTCAAAAACCGTTACTGGGTATCCCTTCCTCACTAACTCGTAGGCAGCCATGAGTCCAGCTGGACCGGAACCAATTATGGCTATTTTTTTCCGGCGTTTTTTAGGTACAGGAACAGCCTTCTCTTTTTTCTTCTTTAGTTCATAATCAGCGACGTAACGCTCAAGGGCTTTAATAGCCGTTGGATCGTCGACTTTGCTGAAACAGACCATGCCACAAACGCCTGGTAACGGAATCTCCCTTCCAATTGTTTCTAAGGCTTCGCTGAATTTGCTTATGTAGCCTCGTTCAGCGGCAACATTCCTTGTCAACAAGAAAATTTCCGGCAAATTCAAACCTTGAGGGCACCTCTTATAACACCGGTCGCACCATGCGCACAGCCAAGGTTGAGCCTCAGTTATGGCTTTCTCTAAATCCTTTGAGACTGTTTGGAGGAGTATTCTCGGATTGTAGTGTTTGTAGATTAGATTCGCGACAGGGCAACTCGCAGTGCAGATGCCGCACTCGAAACAATGCTCTAACTTCTCGGGAGACAATAACTTCTCTAGGGTATCTTCCGAGGTTTTTGTTGGTTTATGCTCCAACAGTCTTCCTCCAGCTAGTAGAGTCTATACATACACAAACTCTAAGATAAAAAAATATATGTAATTCGATTTCATTCAGTTTGCTCTCCAGACAGCGAAAATCGAAGTGAGCGTAATGGCTAAGACGGAAGCCCAATCTGACGACATTCGAATAGGCGTGTATGTGTGTCACTGTGGGCTGAACATAGCAGGTTCAGTTGACTGTGAAGAGGTGGCAAAATTTGCGGCTACTCTTCCCCACGTTGTGCTTTCAAACGATAATCGATACACTTGTTCAGATCCAGGTCAGGAGCTCATCAAAAACGATATCAAGGAACACAATTTGAACCGTGTGGTTGTAGCGTCGTGTTCACCCCGCCTTCACGAGCCCACCTTTAGAAGAGCCTGTGAAGAGGCTGGTTTAAACAAGTACCTCTTCGAGATGGCCAACATCCGGGAACATTGCAGTTGGGTCCACCTATACGAAAAGGAAAAGGCAACGGAAAAGGCGAAAGACCTTGTTCGGATGGCTGTTGCAAAGGCAGCTCTGCTTCAACCTCAAGAAGAGCTTGTGGTCCCTGTAACCAGAAAAGCCTTAGTCATCGGCGGAGGAGTTGCGGGTATTCAGGCAGCGCTGGACTTAGCTGACACAGGCTACAAAGTGTACCTCGTGGAGAAGGAGCCAAGCATCGGCGGAAGAATGGCTCAGATCGACAAGACATTTCCAACAATGGACTGTTCCATCTGCATCCTCGCCCCGAAAATGTCAGACGCTGGCAGACACCCAAACATCGAGTTGTTAACGAACAGCGAAGTCA
>CAYGCU010000148.1:0-2286 GCA_964348475.1 uncultured Candidatus Bathyarchaeia archaeon | reverse complement strand
TGCTGCCAACGCAGCTGGAATCGAGACGGCTCTGAAGGTCATGAAGAAGAAGGGGCGACTCAAAGACGACCACGTTGATGTAGTAGCCTTCGCAGGAGACGGGGGCACCTACGACATCGGCATACAAGCCCTGTCAGGGGCAGCTGAAAGGGGCCACGACTTCCTTTTCGTTCTCTACGACAACGAAGCGTACATGAACACAGGCATACAAAGGAGCGGTGGAACACCTCACGGTGCTTGGACCACCACCTCGCCTGCTGGCCGGGTGATCCCTGGTAAGCTTGAGTACAAGAAACCTATTGCGGATATTATGGTGGCTCACGGCATTCCATACGTGGCTACAGCCTCGCTCGCCTACTGGCGAGATCTGATTACAAAGGCTCGAAAGGGCCTAGAGGTTGAGGGCCCCGCTTTTCTACACGCACTCGCGCCTTGTCCACGCGGCTGGCGTTATGACACAAGTAAAACAATCGAAATCGCACGCCTAGCAGTGGAAACTTGCGTTTTTCCACTCTGGGAAACTGTTGACGGTGAATACTCTTTGTCGGCTCCGAGTAAGGTTATTGCTTTAAAGCCTGAGCGCAAGAAGCCGGTTAGGGAATATCTGAAGAACCAGGGTCGCTTCCGACACTTGTTCACGCCCGAGTTTGAGCACATCATCGATGAAATTGAAAATATTATTGACAAGCGCTGGAAACTGCTACTTAAGAAGTGCGGTATGACATAGATTCTAAAGAAACACAAGCAGAGCTGCCAGAAGAACACCAGTCGCTGAGAACAAAGAAACAGCTAGCCTTTTGGCTTCCCTGGCCGTTTTTTCAGCGAGGAAACATAACGCCCCTATCTGCTTCTCTCCAATAACCTTTACACCAGAAATGGTCTCCGTGCGCCACGAAACCTTCGCAGACTCCAGATCACCCAAAGCCCTCATTGCAGCCTGTCGAACATAGCTGATCAGTTTTGCGTTGTCCATAGCCTCGCCGACTGGGTGATAACCGCGCTCTGTTAACACGACACCGTTCACCGAGTGGGTGTCCGTGGTGAGAACCTCACCATCAGCGATGTCGATCTCTCGAAGGGCTGACAGGATTTCCTCTCGTAGCCCAGACACCATGTTGTTTCCGTCGATGGTTACGTAAGCCGTTGTCTGGTCGCCAACCCTGGTTGCAATTACGGTTATGCCTCCGAGCCCCATGCCCTCCCTAAGACCAAACTCTTCTGGAACAATCTTTGCGGCTCCTACTTCAAAGGGAGCACGTTCACAGCTCAACGCCTCTTTTAGGCTGGTGAGTGCGGCTTTTCTCAGGGGCTCCAGCGTTTCTTTGACGTTGAATGGTCCCTCGACGCTATTGTGGGCGTCAATCACGATTGCAGAGGACAAACCTGTCTTCTCAGCCTCGTTGACAATGATGACCTGTAACTCTTGGGGTAGGTCCTCCATGGTTTTGGGTGAGAGGGTTAACGTGAGGAGGGCGCAGTCCCCAAAAACTTGGCAGCTTGCATTCGCTCCGTTTTTCCGAGTCCGCACTAATGGGGTAGCCTCAGAAAAGAAGGAAGAAAAGCTAACAGAGCCGAGGGTTCTTTCTACAACCTTTTCACTCTGAAGTTGAGATGAGAGGTCAAGCTCGTGCCCAGCTAACCCGTGGGGAACAGAAACCACACACCGTAGTTTGTTTTCCAACGCGTCTTGAATCATGTAGGGAAGGAGACTGCTCCCAACATTTCTGAAAGGACCCGAGTGAAGCGCTGGAACAACCATCACCGCCTTAATCTTTTCACCAGTTCTGAAAGCCAGCATAGAAAGCTTCACGTCTTGTTCGCATCCGAGCCTCTCAAAGAACCCTTCAAGTGGCGCATTTAGGTTCTCCGTCCAGTTTGCCATAAACGCCTTAAAGAGGGGAAGGGAAGCTATTCCGAGAGCTCTTCGGCCAACACGATTCACAAGAAACGTGAAAAGGGAAACCGCTAGCACAGCAATGAAGACGAAGATGACAGAGAAGATAAAGAAGTCTGTCCTTAGACTCCCTATCACAGAACCCATAAAAAAGATGGGAATGATGCACAGCGCGGGTTGCAGGATGGATGAAATGAAAACTCCTTTGCGATCCGCAAATGACGTTGTGGAGAAAACCAACAAACGAAGGATGAGAGCAACAGAAAAACCTAAGAGGAAGAGTTTAACCCAGACGTTGGGGTTTCTGAGGAAAACGCTGACGAGACTCCCAAGAAAGATGAAACCAAACCATGTCAGACAGGAGAAAAGGGAGAGAGCAGAGCAACGTCTCA
>CAYGCU010000147.1:0-2288 GCA_964348475.1 uncultured Candidatus Bathyarchaeia archaeon | reverse complement strand
GAGAAAAAGGAACTAGAAGACAAATTGAAAGAACCAAACAAGTTGTCAATGTCGGACGCCGTCTTGATAGCGAAAGTAGAAATAGAAAACAAAAAAGATAAGCTGGAAACGCTGAAGGAAGAACCTTCAAAAGCAATCGGGAAAGATCATGAAAAAACGCTTGAGACCGACGAAACACCAGAAGAGCAAGAGAAGAAGAAAAAACTAAGATTCTTTTAGAGAAACTCCCGCCGCGCGCGCAGTTCTTTTAATAGGAGAACCGCTCTCGATGCTCGTTAAAGTTATCAGTTCAGGTCTGGAATACTATAAACATCTTTTTAATGGTTTCTTTCATGTTTCCACAAAGACCTTGGAAACCCCTACAATTTCTGTTTTAAAATTAAAACCTTTTTCCTAAAAAAGTTTATAGAAGCCTTTTCTCTCTAAATAAGCCTTGATTCAGGCGATTTGGCTTAACCACCAACTAGCGAGGCATCCCCAATGTGCGGAATATTCGGTTGCATCCTCAAAAACGGAGACGCAGCACCTATCATCCACGCCGCCCTAAAGAGGCTGGAGTACCGAGGGTACGACTCGGTAGGAGAGGCAACCATCCATGGGAACAAGCTGTTCATTAAGAAGGATCAGGGGAAAATCGATGAAGTCCACACGCGACACAACTTGGACGATCTTCCCGGTCGTGTAGGAGTTGGTCACACAAGATGGGCAACCCACGGAGCTCCCTATCAAGCGAACGCCCATCCTCATATTGACTGCGCTGGGCAAGTGGCCGTCGTCCACAACGGCGTCATCGAAAACTTCACAGAGCTTAGGAGGGAGCTAGAAGAACTAGGACATGTCTTTAAATCTAAAACCGACAGCGAGGTGATTCCCCACCTTATTGAGGAGAAAATGGAGGAAGGCTTATCCCTCTTAAAGGCGGTGCGTGAGGCCGTGAATCGGCTGGAGGGTTCGTACGCAATCGCTGTTGTTTCGATCAAGGAACCCAACAAAATCTTTTGCGCACGAAAAGAGAGTCCCCTTGTAGTTGGAGTAGCTGAGGATGCTGTTTACTGCGCTTCAGACATATCCGCTCTCCTTCCCTTGACAAACAGAGCTGTTGTGATCGAGAACGGAGAACTCGTTGTTCTCAACGATAAAGAGTATGAGATCCGTAAGATCACCGACTTGACCCCAGTGTCTCGGCAACCCGAAATGGTCAAATGGACCGTCGAAATGGCTGAGAAGAAGGGTTATCCCCACTTTATGCTCAAGGAGATCTATGAGCAACCTCTCTGTCTCAGAAACACGCTCAGGGTGCAGGAGCCGTACTTGGAGCTGATGACAGCCTTCCTCGACCGTGCCGGAGAGGTTTTCTTGGTGGCTTCCGGAACCTCCTATCACGCCTGCCTCGCTGCCTCCTACATGTTTTCCAAGCTGGCTTTTTTGGCAACGCATCCCATTATCGCCTCAGAATTTATTGAGCAGCACGGAAGAGCCGTCAACATAGACAGCACTATTCTCGCCGTCAGTCAATCCGGCGAGACCGCTGACACGCTCGCCGCCGTGGAACACGCGAGGCTTCGCGCAGCCACTGTGCTAGGGTTAACTAACGTTGTAGGGTCCACTTTGACCCGAGTTTCCCGGGCATACGCCTGTCAGCAGTCAGGTCCAGAGGTCGGGGTTGCAGCCACAAAAACTTTCACATCTCAGCTTTCAGTGCTCGCCCAACTCGCACTGCGGCTCGCAAAGAAAAGAGGAAAAGTCTCTCATGTGGAAATTGAGCACCTCGAGGAAAAGCTGGAACATATCCCAGAGGTTGCTGAAACGATCCTCCAATCTCAGGGGGAGAAAATAAGAAAACTCGCCAAAAAATATCGAGACGCGCGGTGTTTCTTCTTTCTCGGACGAGGAATAAGCTCGTCCTCCGCGTTTGAGGGCAGACTGAAGCTGTTAGAGGTCGCCTACGCTCCTTCAATAGCCTATCCGGCTGGAGAAAGCAAGCACGGGCCCATCAGCTTGATCGAGCCAGGCTTCCCAGTGATTTTTATATGTCCGAGGGATGAGACTCACAAGACGATTATAGGAAACATCATGGAGATGAAGGCTCGAGGGGCTTCTATTATCGCGATCGTCGAGGAGGGAGACGAGGAAGTCAAGAGTCTGGCCGACGAATACATTGAGATTGTCAAAGGGGTGCCAGAGGTTCTGTCACCTATCGTATACGTCATTCCGCTACAGCTCTTCGCTTACCACATGGCGATTGAAAGGGGATGCGACCCTGATATGCCTAGGAACCTAGCCAAGTC
>CAYGCU010000146.1:0-2316 GCA_964348475.1 uncultured Candidatus Bathyarchaeia archaeon | reverse complement strand
CTGAGGGGCCCAACACCCGAATCATCGGCTCCTTTCCCACCTCACCTAAATCGAAAATCACGTCCGGAACCTTTACAACAGCCCTTATCGCCTTTTCCACCCCCCAAACGAGGGTTCCACCCTCTAAAGTCTTTACGCTCGGAGGCTCAAGCTTCCTGTCAAAGCTGCAGACCACACAGCCCGTCTTCTCGAAAGCCCTCACCAGTTCTGTGTCATAGCGGAGGTTGAGCGCTGCCCTGCTAGATAGATCGTGTTTCATAGCTGTTAAGATAATGCGTGCAACGTGACTGGACGCTCCGAATCGCACTGAGCCCATGACTTTCGCGGTCTCACGAAACTTAAGGATTCTTCCTTCCACCGCTGCTACTTGTTGTGGTGTTGAGGCGTAGGGCAACGCCATCGCGACCTGTGTGCCTACCTCGGCTATGTAGGGCAGAAACTCCCTGTGCTCCTCAACCATTCTTGCCGCCGCGGAAACGTTTTCTAAGACCCGGAACTTTTCAGCCTTGTTGTACAGATGCGCCATGGGGTTCACGGGAATCCTTCCTCTCCCAACTCTCCAACCGAACATGATGGCGTTCTGCATAAACTGCTCAGCCTTCGTTACTGCTTCCAGCATGTTGTGGTCTAGGGCGAGATGGGCTGTGATGGCGGCTGAAAACGCGCAGCCTCCGCCGTGGGCGTCCATCTCTACTCGGGGCTTTTTGAACGTCTTGAACTCGCCTTTATGGTACAAAACGTCTGTGACTTCCGCTCCCTCTAGGTGGCCACCCTTTACCACCACCGCCTCTGCACCCAGCTTTGCGATGTGCTCTGCTGCCCTCTTCGCGTCTCCGATATCATGAATCTTCACGTGGGCGATCTCTTCAGCCTCAGGCCTGTTGGGAGTGAGGATAAAGGCTCGTGGGACAATCTTCTCAATCAAGGCTTTCTTGTCTCTTTCATGAATTAGGAGTCCTCCGGTGCCCGCTTGGAAAACAGGGTCCACAACAGCTCGCAGATTGTGTCGATCGATGGCTTCTGCAACCACTTCCATGATCTCTTCGGAGTAGAGCATGCCTGTTTTAGCCGCTTTGATCGGTATGTCCTTGAGAACCGCTTCAATTTGTCTCTCAACCATTCGCGGGACAATTGGAAGTATCTCGTACACTCCCTGGGTGTTTTGGGCAGTTATGGCGGTGATGGCACAGGTTCCGAAAACCCCCAGCGCGGCAAATGTTTTGAGGTCGGCTTCTATTCCCGCTCCTCCGCTACTGTCCGAGCCGGCTATCGTCAGTGCGCACGGAACATTTTTCGTAGTCAAATCCTATGTCTCTCCTAAAAGGAATGTCAACAACCACTTCTACGTCGCTCATGCAGCTTACCCCTCATAACCGTTTCGTCTCATAGAATTTGAGGATTTTCCCGCTCGTTTCACGGGAATTTTGGCCTTATTGCTTTTGTTGAGCAAGCTTCAACGCACTTCAGGCAGTATATGCAGTCAGGATGGTTGAACTTTTCCCATGGCAAGTCAAGAATGGGAACCATCGTGGGGCATATCTCCACACACAAGCGGCACCCGACTTTCGTGCACTTCACGGGGTCTCTCTTCAAGCCGAGGAAACTGAAATGGCCCAACAAACCCATTAACGCCCCGTTGGGGCAGAAGTACCGACACCAACTCCTCGGGATGTACACGGCCAAAGCTATGATTCCTATCATGATGGCGAGGCGAAACCAGAGGAGCAATGGCGCCGACAAGATGCCGTTGACCATGGTTCCCGCGGTTTCTGAAGCCGAAGTCTCCAACAGGGTCGGTATGGCGTAACGAATGTCGAGCACCACTCTCGGCAGGACGCCGAACAGCGTGTCGGCTGGGCTCAAAGCGTTAAAAGGTGCTGGAGCGAATACACCTAAGGACTCCTTGTAGCTCCTGCCTGTTCCCAAAGCCAACGATACGGCTAGGGTTACGCTAACGAACATGGTGACCGCCAAAACCCCGTATTTAACCTTGATTATGCTCTTATGGGTTCTCGGCGAAACCTGCGTGTGGTCCCTTTTCACGTATACCAACAGGTCTTGAACAAAGCCGAAGGGACAGGCCCAGCCGCAGAGGCTCCTACTCACAACGATCGCGGTCAAGACTATGGAGGCCAAGGCAAGCCACGGGAAAATGAGTTCAAAAAGCATAAGCTGAAGTGTTCCAAACGCTTCGCCCACTGTCTTCGTCGGAGTTCCCAAGGTTCCAAGAATAGGGAGGAGCACTGGCCAGGGTCCCAAACCGAAAACCACCGCGTTAAACAACAGGAAACAACATAACTGCGTGATTTTTCTTGC
>CAYGCU010000145.1:0-2316 GCA_964348475.1 uncultured Candidatus Bathyarchaeia archaeon | reverse complement strand
ACAAATCAAGGCTTTGCGAACAAAAGTCGCTGAACTCAAGGAAAAACGTGACGAGTTAAACGAAAGGGTTCGAGAACTCAAGAGCTTGCGCGAACAAGCGAGGGTAGAGCGTAGAGAAAAGCACAACCAAATCCTGAAGCTTAAGGAAAAATTGAGGCGTCTCGCAGAACAGAAATCTATTCGAAGCATGCATGATGTAAAAAGCGAAATCGAAAAACTAGAGTGGAAAATTCAAACCACCTCTCTCCCAGTTCACGAGGAGAAGATGCTGATCGATGAGGTGAGGGATCTCGAAATCCAACTGTCGACACACAAACAGATACGTGAATTAGAGGAGCGCCTTCTTGAATTGCGAGCTGAGGAGAAAGCGTTAGAAACAAAAGCTAAGCTTCACCATAAAAGGCTCACGGAACTAGCTAAGCAAAGCCAAGGCTTCCATGAAAAGATGACTGAAACCCTAGGCGAGATTCAAGCCTTTCGAGCTGAGGCAGACGACGCACACCAAAAATATGTTGAAATCAAGCAGCAAGCCCAAGCTCTTCATCGAGAGCGCGTGGAATTGTTGCGCCAAGCCAACTCTCACAAGCAGAAAATTCGTGAAGCCGAGGAGGAAAAACAGCTCAAGCGTCAACGTGAACTCCACAAAGAGTTGGTGGAAAAGGCATTAGAAAAACTGGAACGAGGGGAGAAGTTAAGTTGGGAGGAGTTTAAGGTACTGACTGCGCAGAAGAAGGTAGGATCACTGAAAACGACCCGCAAAAACTGATTGGCAATTCAGAACCTTAAAATGGAGCATAGATAAGAATTAGAGTGATAAGCAAGCATTTAACAAGGGTTGAAGAACTGGCATGCCAAAACCTGCAAAGGGGAAAATGGAACGCATCCTTATTCTCTGCGTCGACAGAGACGACGACCTGGGTGTGAAAGCAAGAATAAAAACACCCATTCTCGGAAGAAAAGAAAACGTCAACGCTGCCACCACCCTTATCCTGCGGGACCCTGAGGAACCCGACGCCAACGCCATGTTCGAGGCAGTCAGAGTATACGACCGCCTCAGGCAAGAGGTTAAGGAGACGCTCGGAGAGTGTCAGATAGCAACTATTACAGGGTCTGAGCTGGGCGGCGTGGGGGCAGATAGAAAACTCGTATCTGAGCTTACCGACGTGTTAAAAGAATTTCCGGCAACCGATGTTATCTTGGTCACCGACGGCTATGGAGACGAAGTGATTTTGCCACTGGTTGAGTCAAGGGTGCCCGTAACATCGGTTCGAAGAATCGTGGTAGCGCACAGCAAATCTGTTGAAGAAACTGTAGCAGTGTTTTCTCGCTACTTAAAAATTCTCGTTAAGAATCCTCGTTATTCTCGAATCGCGCTCGGCTTGCCTGGAATCTTTCTGTTAGTCTTAGGAATTTTGTCCATTTCTTTGTCCTTTTCCCAAATTCCTATCCAACCTCACCACGTTTGGATAGCTATCTTCCTTGTTTTTGGTACATTCCTTTTTGTAAAGGGATTTGGATTCGATAGAACAGTTCGAGATTTCTACATGTGGATCCAGGAATATTCTCCTCCCCCTTTCCCCCTGCAAATAGCAGGCTTTTCCGCTGCCGCTGGACTTTTGTTGATTGCCATCGGCTGTTATCAGGGAGCATTTGTTGCAAACTCGTATACCATTGAAAACCCTCCACTAGACCCCAGTCAATGGATCGCAATATTTCCTAGACTGGTGGGAGAGTTCATTTCCGGGTCAATAGCTCTTATCGTAATAGGGATCTGCGTTCTGTTCTCTGGTAGAATGATCCGTTGGTTCCTTGAGCGGGATACTAGAGTGTTACGCACTTTCGTCATTGTAGTTGCATGCGCTTGTTCATGGCTGATCTTTTACGAAGCGTCCCAGATTCTCATCAATCCCTCTTTGGAGTACACAAAGCTTGTAATCGCCATTATTGCCAGCATAATCTTGACTGTGGTTGCCATTTCGGTTACCAGTCTGTTACACAGAAAGTACACACGCTTTTTCAAGGAGAAAGATGTGAAAATTGAGAAAGGCTAATATAGCGATAATCGGCGGAACAGGCCTAGAAGCCTTGCTGAAGGACACAAGGCAGATTCAAGTAGGAACTCCTTATGGGCTTCCGCCCTCCATATCCGTCGGTGAAATCAATAGAAACACCGTAGCTTTTTTGCCACGCCACGGCCTTCACCACTCGGTTCCCCCTCACCGGGTGAATTATAGAGCCAACGTGTACGCCCTACACAAGATCGGCGTTATGCGGATCGCTTCCACAAACGCTGTGGGTGCTATAAATCTTGATTTT
>CAYGCU010000144.1:0-2317 GCA_964348475.1 uncultured Candidatus Bathyarchaeia archaeon | reverse complement strand
AATCTTTGTGAACGGGTGCTCCGGCTTTTCTTCCGTGAATATGTATGTTCCTCCCGCTCGCAGTACATCACAGAAGCAGGGAACCATCTCTAAGATGGGAAGGCCGTGTATAGTCTCAAACTGTTTACGCAGTTTTCTCTTTCCAGTTTTGGACGAGACTATCTCGACAGGCACCTTGTTCATAAGGATCCCAGTTTTCTTCTCGAAGAGGTCGTAGAGTTCATGGGTCATTCGTTGAGTCCCCTCTATATCGGACGCGTCCATAGTCGTTACTACCAGCGCTACCTCAGCACTCACGATGGCGTTTATGGATGAGTATTGGAGACCAGGGCTTGTATCCCAGATCAGATAGTCAAACTCCATCTCATTAAGAAAAGAATCTTTGAGTGCCAAGAGACGACCCAAAGCCTTCATCTCCCACTTTCTGTCTTTCCCCGATATGTCTCGAATGGCTTCGGTGGACGGGTTTGCCAGCCCAACCGAAAGCTCTCCCTTTCTCGTATGCTTTTGGGAAAGGTCAATCAAAACCTTTTTGACATCGCAAACCCCGTTTAGATAATCGTTTAACCAGTACTCATTACCTTCGGTTTTAAACGCGGCTTGAAGGCTTGGAGCTCGGAAATCAAGGTCAAACAGGCAGACCTTTTTACCCCTACCTGCATAAGTCGTTGCTAAATTAACGGACAACAGCGTCTTCCCCGTTCCACCCTTATAGGAGTGAAACGCTACAATTTTCCCCACGGCTATCACCCTAAACCTACTTTTCAATGTAGAAGTAGGCCTTGCGTCCCCTCCTCTCCTTCTTCAGATACCCCATCATCACCAGCTGATTCAAGTAACCACTCTCTACCGCCCTCGCTCGCTTGGTTTGTTCAGCAACCTCTTCAGCCGTTGCTTGATCGAGCCTGCTAATCGTCACCGCCGTTTTTCTCAGGTGGTCAGGTAAAGAAAGCAGCGTCATCACGTCTAAGACATCGGGTATGTCTTGACTCCCTTTTTGATTATTTTTTTGTATCTCAATCATCACATCCATTTTCTCGTTCAGCCGATCAAGACTCTCCTTTATCTTCTGTAATATTTGGGTAGGGTTTCTTCCCAAGCTTCTATAGGCCGACACGGTGTAGATTCTCCGAAAGTGTATAACACATCTACACAACCCTAGAGCATAGCATCTATTAAGTCTTACGATACACATCTAAGTATTTCTGGTAAAACAGTGAAACTGAACACTTAACAAAAGAGACTGTCTAAACCAAACGCTTACATACGTGTCTGCCTTATCCAGATCCACCCGAAGACAAAAATGAAGACTATGAGGAACCAGAAGAGGTATGTGAGCGTTTGAACAGCGGACAGCGTCATTTCTTCAAGCATTTTAAGTCATCCATGATACCTTAACATTAGAACTGCTTATAAGCCGTATTTCATCAACAAAAATATTCTTCAGTATGAAGTATCACGATTCTAGCAACGTCTAATTTTGCCCTCGTCAAAATGGGGAGGGTAACTGTTCTATTGAAACCAGAGTCTAAGAGAACATTCTTTCGTTCAGTTATTTAGTAGAGTGAGGCCGGTAGACGGATACGGGCCTCCTCAACTATTGGAAGAACAGTCCTTAGTTCTCTGAAGTATTTGAGCACAGTTCTACCTCTCTCGGTAACGGCATAAACAATCCTTTTCTTCCCCAGGCTTTTCTCCTCAACCAGGTTCTGCTCCATCAAGAACTCCAGGTATTGTTTCAAAACACTGCAGTTGATGTTGGCTTTATACATGATGTGGGTTAGTTTCAAAGGTCCGTGACGAGCCAAGACCTTAAGGATGTCTATATACATCTCGAGCTTAGATCTTCGCATTTCTCAAGCCCTTCTGTCTTATTTTTCACGACATCAGTATAAATCATTTATGGATTTGTACTATGTTTTTCTTCTTTTTACTAGTCGCTGTGTTTAGACTGGATTCCTATGAGGGTAGCCAGTCGATTCTCAAAGGCGGTGACCAAATCGTCAGCTAGGATTCTTTGCATCTCTTGTGAAAGCGTATTTGTTTCGTTTTTGAATGTTTCCATTATTTTATTTTCGAGTTGTTTACGGTCCTCTGGGGATAATGTTCTTTTCAATTTCTATCCTCCATTAACGAGCGGTTGTTGGGTGTTTGCCTTTAACTAGTTTATGAATTTCAAATATGAATTCTAGATACTCATCTTCCGTTTTAGTCGAAGGATTACTTGGTTCATTTCCATTAGTTCCCTTGGTTTGAATTTTCAATTAATATACGCGTGCTTTTGTATCGATATAGTTTCTCGATTCGCTATCTTTAT
>CAYGCU010000143.1:0-2379 GCA_964348475.1 uncultured Candidatus Bathyarchaeia archaeon | reverse complement strand
TCTAAACGAGATCGTTTCCTCACATAGATAACGGGCACATTTTTATCCCTTAACTTCTTTCTGAGTGCCCGATCGTTTGTGGCAACGGGGCACTTCCATTCCGCCGCCACTCTAGTGATCACGTCGTCAGTCGTCTCCCTGAAGCCTTGTTCAACCTCTGCTATGCGGCATTTTTCAGCGAGCCTGAGGGCCAACGAAGCTTGTTGCCGCATCTTGGGAGGACCCTTCTGAGCTATTCTCTGAAGCTCTTTATACGTGGGAGAGAGAAGAATCGGCTCAAACTTTTGATTCAATATCGCCATCAACCCCTCGAATACGTCAATGTGAAACTGAGACGGTATGAAGAGGAAGTTTGAGTCTAAGATCACTTTTACGGTCAAGTTTTCCACAGCGAGGATTTTGAAAAGTTTCTGTTACTCTCTTAGGATCGCGTAACCGATGAGGCGCCATCTTCCAGCGATTTTCCTGCTTATGGCTGCTCGGAAACCTTTTTCGGCACAAACCGCGCGTCTCAACTGAAGAGTGGCAGCGTCTCCTTTCACAGAGACAACGCTTCCAAGGGTTATGGCTGTTCCAACGTCGAGGAGGAGGTGCTCGCCCATGCGTATTTTATCAACCTCTGTCAACTCTTTGGTTCCTATGGCCCGTTCAAACAACTGAATGTCTGAGACCACTTCTTGCAGGGTTGGCGGAAGCATATCGGGCTTGCCCACCAAGTTTCCGATGAGACCGTCAGCCTTGGTCAAGGATGGGTCTAAGAGGGTGCCGACGCCCACCAGTCCCCCGCTTCGAGCCTCCTTAACCGACCTTCCGCCCGCTTGTAGGCTAACGATCTCGGTGAATAGGGGTTCATAGACGGTTTTTCCGTGCTTTTCAACGCGAACTCCGGGGCGAATCTCTATCTTTTCTCCCGCTTTGAAGGTTCCCTGAATAATGGTCCCGCCGATTACTCCTCCCCTAAGCTTCTCCACCGGGGTTCCAGGCTTGTTTATGTCAAAGGAGCGTACAACATGCATTCTGGGAGACTTTGTGGGCTCCCGTTTCGGGGTGGGGATTCGTTCCTCCACTGCTTGAAGGAGGGCATCGATGTTCACAGAGTGCTGAGCGGAGACAGGGATGATGGGAACCCCTTCAGCTACCGTTCCTTTCACAAACTTCACTATCTCATGATAGCTTTCCAGCGCTCGTTCCTCATCCACGATGTCAATCTTGTTTTGGGCAACCACAAGATTTTTCACCCCAACAATTTCGATCGCAGCTAGGTGCTCTCGGGTCTGCGGCTGGGGGCATGGTTCATCGGCGGCTATGACCAATATGGCGCCATCCATAACGGCTGCGCCGGAGAGCATGGTGGCCATGAGGGCTTCGTGGCCAGGGGCATCCACAAAACTGACTGCTCGTACGAAATCGCAGGGGGAACCGCAGATAGGACAGGTGGGTTCGGTAGTGTAGCATTGTGGTGGCTTGCATTTGGGACACTTGTATATAGGGGCGTCTGCATAGCCGAGTTTGATAGTTATGCCCCGCCTCAGCTCCTCGCTGTGCCTAGCTGCCCAAACGCCTGATATGGCTTCGACAAGTGTGGTTTTTCCATGATCCACGTGGCCGATTGTTCCAATGTTTACCTCAGGTTGTTTGGGCAGCTTTTTCAGCTGCTTCGCCTCCCGTTTTCTTTTCCGTCTTTTTCCCTGTCTTCTTTTTTTCTTTCTTTTTCGGTTTCTCAGCGACCCTCACGTTTATTTGAACAATCTCTTCGGTTATGACGTTTCCTCGCAGGGTTTTTCTCTGCCTCTCCCCTGCTTTAGAGGAGTGGAAACCCACACCTTCGCTCAGGATCACGCTAACCCGAACTCCACCGTGAATGTTAGGTCTCATGGGAAAACCATCTTTGTCGGATCCCCCAGTTATCCGAAGCTTGTAACCGGACATGCCAACAGCGGCTCCATCAATAACCTCCCCCAGTTTTCTTCCAACCAAAGGCACGGCCCGGGCTCCCTCAACCTCCACGGCTCGAGATCTACCCGTTTCCGGATCCGAAACTATTATTTTGAACTTTGCCATGCGCGAAGCTTACTCTCCTGCGTACAGAGCTTTTGTGACGTTAACTGAAGGAACTCATCATTTAATAAGGATTTGCCCGTGTCTTCTCGATAACACAACCGGTTGCGCGGGCGCGCAGAACAGCTGGGCATTCCAACAGCTTCGTTCGCTCAGGGTATGAAAACGTAGTCCACGAATACGTGATGGATTCGTGTAAGCTAAAGATTTGGTGAACACGGCAAAATTCTACGGGGGCGTGATAGTCGACTACGTCAATCCGTTAGGCTCTTCGCTGGGTAAGTAACCTCTCTTAGTCTCTCTTTTCAGCTTCCGAACATA
>CAYGCU010000142.1:0-2430 GCA_964348475.1 uncultured Candidatus Bathyarchaeia archaeon | reverse complement strand
TAGCCGTAGCCATGAGCAGAACCGCTGTTGGATCGCTGAGAAACAAAGAAACTGCCGCAGAGATGACACCAAGAAAAACAAAAAGCCCCGTTGGACTGCCTTTTGAAAGCTTAATGGCGTATAAAGCGCCGAAACGGAACAAGCCACTTCTTTCAGCCACTTCCACTACGACCATTGTGCCAACCAGTAGACCAATAAGCCGCATGTCTATGAAAACGCTTGCTTGTTCATATGTGAATACACCGTATTGAAGACCGAACCACCCTGTCAACAGTGCTCCAATCAAAGCGGCCACCGACAGGGGAACAACCCTAGATGCGGCGATAAGAACTGTCAGCAGGTAAATAAGAATGAAAATTATCGCCGTCTCGTCCATGTTACCTACTTTCCCCAGATTTTTCCGCCATCTTCGCGAGGCGATCTGCTACAGACTGTGCTCTTTGCTCGATTATTCGGTAAATAATGCGGCCAATGTCGTAGATTAGTATAAGAATTATTCCTAGGGCAACATACGTAGTGATGTTTCTTAACGTGCTTCCAAAATCACCTACCTCACGTAAAACAGGAGAAATGGCGGCTGCCACCAAAATAACCATGATGATATAAATGAAATCTCTAAAGGCCCTCTTGGGAGACACCTCTTGCTTTATGCCTATACGTTTCACAAAAATGTCTGTTAAGATGTCGCCAAGTATCAGAGCATCTGACAAAGCCCGCAACAGAAAAAGCGTCGCGACAGCCATGGTGATTATCCATACCAGAAAGCTTGCCTCCAAATCAAGACCCGGAACCTCAATGTTCCCCATGGTTGGTGGAACGATAACGCTGACTACCCAAAAAATGATGGCCATTATCAAGCTCATGGTCAGCCGAGGAAATCTGCGTCGTATTTCTTTTCCAACTGGCTTCATATTCACCTGGTTCCTTTTTCGAAAGAGATGCACGAAAGGATCATAACAATGATAAATTGGCATTCCTTAATTTCGCTTTTTTCGGGAAAGCACATCTTTTAAGGTGTTGGCAATTTGATGTAGATATAAATATCGGTTTGCAAAATGCACGCGCACATTACATACGTGTTTTCAGAACGTACGTTTTAAATTTATGTGACTGTGGCACAACAGCAACATAACCTTAAGTATCTGTTCTCTCCTTCCAAAAACTGAAAGATTTGGTCCCAGCATCACATTCCAATAGGTTTCAATGATTAGGTTTAAAACAGACGGGAGTTACTTTGAGAAACATTAGGCACACCAGATGGGGTCTCTCTCCCACCTCCGTGATCTTCATGACGATTTTCATAGACATAACAGGATTTGGAATGATTATTCCTCTGCTGCCATTCTATGCAGAGACCTTCTATGCGGGACCCGCCGCGCTAGGTGTTCTTGTAGCCTCATTTTCAATAATGCAGTTCATTTTCTCCCCCATGTTGGGAAGATTATCAGACAACATGGGAAGGAGACCCATTCTCCTGCTATCCATCCTTACCTCTAGCGCAAGCTTCGTCATCTTTGCACTGGCAAATTCGTTTCTCATTTTGCTTCTATCGAGGATAGTTGCTGGGATGGCTACAGAATCCGCAGTAGCTCAAGCATACATAGCGGACATAACCAGCGAAAAGGAAAGGGCTACAGGAATCGGTAAAGTGGGTGCCGCTTTTGGCGCAGGGTTCATAATCGGGCCTGCTATAGGAGGGTTCCTCAGCGTTTACGGGTTCGCGGCACCTGGCTTCGCCGCTTTTGCTCTTGCGTTGTTGAACTTTATTTTCGTGTTTTTGTTCCTCCCAGAACCAACTAGACTCACACATAATAGTACACGCGTGAAATCAAACGAGAGTGATAGTTATTTGCGTGGGCTTCTTAATGCTCTTCAGAAGCCACTGACAGGTTCCGTGCTTGTAATTTTCTTTATCGTAACTCTTGCATTTTCGGCTATACCTGTAATCTCGCCTCTACTTGGCAAATCCTTTTTTGGCTTCGAGGAGATTGAGATGTCATACGTTTTCGTTTACATTGGACTAGTCCAGATTGTTCTGCAAGGCTTCCTAATTGGAATATTGGTGAAGCGTGTTGGCGAGGAAAGACTGATAGCGTTTGGATCTCTGCTGATGATGATGGGAATGTTTTTCATGCCCCTAATTGCAAGTGTCACGATTTTCTTGGTTTCAATTACTTTGATAGCGTTCAGCATCGGAACAGTTACCACGACGGTCCCAAGCTTCATTTCGAAGAGAACCCCCGCTGATGAACAAGGTGGCATGCTAGGGTTTGCCCAGTCTGTGGGAAGCATCGCACGGGTTCCAGGACCTCTAATAGGTGGCTTCGTTCTTCAATTTGCTGGACTGGCTGCTCCCTTCTTCTTAAGTGCAACCATGCTAATTGCGGCGTTTGGTCTCAGCTGCCGGGTATTTCAAGCATGCGTGCGTCG
>CAYGCU010000141.1:1170-2442 GCA_964348475.1 uncultured Candidatus Bathyarchaeia archaeon | reverse complement strand
CTGAGAGTACACGGAATCGTTTGCGAAGCACCTGAAGAAATAAACGTTAAAGGGTCCCATCACACCATCAACGTGACCGTGAACAAGCCGATAACCATCGTGAAATCTAAGTGGCCGAAGCACCAGGTTGATCGGCTTAAGAGAGCAGGCAGAGTCACAGTAGCACCGATCACTGTGATGTCCATAGATGACGAAGAATACTGCGTGGGCGTCTTAAGGCAATATGGCGTTGACGCAAGAGTTGAAGAGAGAACAAGACTTCCGGGAAAACTGGAAGCTGAAAAAAGGACAAAGGCAAAGCAAGAATTCTTTAAGAAAGCCCTACAGTCCCTCAGAGAAACATGGAAGAACAGCCGCAGTCCAATAGTGGTCATAGGCCCAGGATTTGTAAAGAACGACTTCGTGAGGTACATGAATAGGGAGGTCTCAGACATTGCAAGCGCTGTCATTGATGTGAAAGGAGTGAACAGCAGCGGCTTGGCTGGAATACAGGAAGCACTGCGTTCCGGAGTTTTGGTCAAAGCCTTGAAACACGTGCGGATAGCTGAGGAAACAAAGGTTATGGAAGAAGTCCTTGAACGATTGGGTAAGGGAAGACTAGACGTAACTTACGGACTCGCCGATGTGGAAAAGGCGAGCTTGTTCGGCGCGGTTGAAAAGCTTCTCTTGGCAGACGTTACGTTGAGGGAAACAACCGACGAAAAAAGAACAACGCTGGAAAAGCTCATGAGGGAAATCGAAGAAAGGGGCGGACAAATCATTGTTATCAGCACGGAGCACGAGGCAGGAGCAAAACTGCTCGCACTCGGAGGCGTCGCAGCGCTTCTCCGTTTTCCACTTAGCTAAACTTGCGTTAGGTCAAGAGTTCTCTCACAAGCATCCGCTTTTTGTTGCCCAAGGTCCAGACGCCAAGTTTCCGGAGGTCAATTATTTTCCGTAGAGCTTGAGGCGTCTACGGACCGCAGGATTTTGGTCCGCAAGCTTTTTCAGAACCATCTCAAAAGTTTCGTCGGGTGAAAGCTCCCTCTCAATGAAGACCCCGGTTCTTCCAACTTCGTCGCGGCGCAGCAGAGCATGAACCCGGTCTAGCACGGTGTTAAGAGAAATCCCTAGGAGATCAGCAACTGCCTCCTCGCGGCCCACGACGTTGCTTTCAACGTGACCTTTCAACGTGGGTTCGATCAACATCAGCCTCTTGTCCACGCCTGATACGCGTCTATCCGTTTTCAGTGTTGGCAGGGACGCTTCTCCGCTGAACCTGTAGAAGTCTCT
>CAYGCU010000141.1:0-1070 GCA_964348475.1 uncultured Candidatus Bathyarchaeia archaeon | reverse complement strand
GTCACCGGTTTCTTAGCCATCACCCTCACCGTAAAGGGAGGCACTCATCCACTCTAAGTAGGACGGCAAACCTTCCGTTATAGGAAGCTCAAGGACCTCTGGCACCTCATAGCTGTGGGTTTCCTTCACCCTTTCACAAAGCCTCTCGAAGAGGCCCTTCCTTGACTTCATAATGACCAAAAACTCGCTTGCCTTGTCGATTTTCCCCTCCCACCAAAAGAAGGAGGAAACTGGACCAACAATGTTGGCGCAGGCAATCAGCCTCTCATTGAGTAAACGGCGAACAATTTTTGATGCCTCTTTCTTGTCCGAGGCGGTCATGAAGATAACGACATAGGGCGACACTTTTTTCCCCCACAAAACTACACAAAGGTATTATTAGTTGATTTCCTTACCGAAACGCAAAGGGAAACAGAGACGATGTCGACGTGCACACTGTGCGACAGAAGAGAAGCCGTTTTTATGCGCCCCTACTCAGGAGAGAAACTATGCGGACGATGCTTCTGCAAGTCCATAGAAAACAAGGTTAGAACAACCATTTCTAGGTATGAGATGCTTCAACCGAACGACAAAATCATGGTGGGTGTTTCAGGTGGAAAAGACAGCATAACTCTTCTCCACATTCTAAACAAGATTGAAAAGGCGTTTCCAGAGGCAACGCTTTGCGCTGTCACCGTTGACGAGGGTATAAGGGGCTACCGGGATGAGGCCTTGAAGTTCGCTGTGAAAAACTGTAGAGAGCTAGGCGTGGAACACATTTTAACCTCGTTCAAAGAGATATACGGGTACAAGCTAGACGAACTCGTAAGCATGATTCGAGAAAAGGGTGAAAAGGATTTAACGCCCTGCTCCTACTGCGGGGTGCTGAGGAGACGAGCTCTGAACACTGCGGCTCGAGAGGCGGGTGTGGACAAGCTCGCCACGGCCCACAACCTAGACGATGAAACTCAAACCATGATTTTGAACATCCTTCACGGCGATGCCCTGCGAATAGCCCGTGTTAAACCTATCCTAACAGTAGTGCACCCCAAGCTCATACAACGCCTAAAGCCCTTCTGCGAGGTTCCGGA
>CAYGCU010000140.1:0-2446 GCA_964348475.1 uncultured Candidatus Bathyarchaeia archaeon | reverse complement strand
ACTCCCCGCATAGAAAGTTCAAAAACCTCGTCTACATGCATCCAACTACAGTCTATAGCAGCTAAACCTCTCCTCTCCACCCTATTACGATCTGCAGGAGAAAAAGCTCTATCAGAAAAAGGATTCAATATAACCGATCCACGAGGTAATCCTCTAACCCGATGAACAACTCTAACAAAGTTGTGACGCTTAAGCTTCAAAGTCGTACATTTCTTAGGATCACACTGTTTCGCATGATAAACACTGATTGCAATGCCTTTACGGCGCACTCTCTCGCACCCTTAAATGAGAAATAGGGTCCTCCATAACCCGCGGAATCCAATCAAGAATATCCGTAGGAACCATGTGGAAACCTTCTTGCTCCCGCACAAAATCTCCAGCAGCCCCATTGATAAACGCACCAGCCACTGCAGCCTCGAAGGAGTCAGCCCCCTGCGCCAAAAAAGCTCCCACAATCCCACTTAGCACGTCACCGGTCCCTCCCACCGTCATCCCAGGATTGCCTGTGAAGTTGAGTTTCACTCGTTTTCCATCGGTGACAACATCCACGTTTCCCTTCAACAGTATTACGGCGCCGAGCTTCTTGGCGCTGACCTGCACTTCAGCCGCCCTCTTCTCTAAGTCCTCAGGCAGCTCCTTTCCAGTCAAGATCCGATATTCCCCTGCGTGAGGCGTTAACACAACGGGTGAACGCGTCTTCCGTCTAAACTTGGCAAAAGCCTTGAGTCCATCTGCGTCAAGCAATAGCGGAATCCTCACTTTCTCTACGGCTCCCACAATCTTCTTCACCGCGTCTCTTGTTTCCCTGTGCAATCCCAGCCCTGGCCCCATCGCAACCGCATTCGTTGTCTCCAGATAAGGTTTGATCACAGAGACGTTGCCGGGGTTGAGGTGGTCTCCCTCCAGCTTTATGGTGATCAGGTTGGGAGACATAGACGAGATGGCGTAGGCTGTTCTTTGCGGAGCCGCAACGTAGGCAATGTCCACACCCGTTCGGAGAGCCGCCAGTGCCACCAAGGCGGGAGCACCCGAAAACACTTCGCTTCCACCCACCACCAGTAGCCTGCCAAAATCTCCCTTGTGAACCTCAGGGGCACGAGGCTTAACAACCAGCGAAACGTCGCCGGGACCAGCCAACCGCTCAAACTCGGATGGCACCCCTATGTCTCTAACAACCAGTTCCCCCGTGTACTCCTTCGCTTTAAGCAGCCCCGGCTTCACCCTATGAAACGTGACTGTAAGATCAGCTTTAACAGCCTCGCCCAAGACATAACCCGAATCCGAGCTGATCCCAGTGGGCACATCAACTGAAACTCGAAAAGCCTTCGTTTCATTGATTTTCCTCACCAACTGCATGACCGGTGGACGCGGGGCTCCCTCCAACCCTATGCCGAGCAGCGCATCCACCACCACCTCGGCTTCGACTTTTGGGATAAGCGACGAATCATAAACCTCGTGGAGAGTGACAACGCCTTTTATAGGCTGCAGGGCAAGCCAATTCTTTCTAGCCTCCTCATCCACAATGCCCTCAGACCTTCCAGAGAGTATCACCTCCACCTTAAAGCCCAAGCAGTTGAGGTGGCGAGCCGCAACGAAGCCGTCTCCTCCGTTTCCACCCAAGCCACAAAAGATAGCGATTCTTGTGTTGTCGGGTTTAAAACGTGAGGCTATCTCGGCGGCAACCCTTTGCCCAGCGTTTTCCATCAGTTGCAGTCTCGAAACGCCGAAGTACTCAGAATTCAACTCTAGGGCGCGCATCTCCCTACTCGTTATCATTATTTCTCAGTCCGCCTATTCTCTTGTAATATAAGCAGCAGAATGGAATATTTAAGGGTGGAAACGAGGGTAATACATGCTAGTACTTTGCATGTCTTACCCAAGACGAGACTTCTTCAACAGTAGGTTTTTCGCTGTCAGTGATCTTCCCTTGCTCCACATAGGTTTTAGCGACTTCTGTTAGCTTTCCGCTGAGCTGAATTGGATCTTGCTCGGCTAGCTCTTTTACGGTGAAAACTTCCACTTCTTTAAGCAGCTCTGTATCGTTTTGGTCCACGCCAGGAACCATCAACAGCTGCGCTGTTGCTTGCAGGTGTTTGGCCATCTCTTGTGACACCCGGGTTTTTTCGCCAATGATTGCTGGATCTGTGGTGATTAGTTCACCTACGCTTGTTATTCCCACGGCCTTGAGTTCTTCTGCCAGACGCGGCCCGATGCCCTTTACATCTTCTGGCTTGTCTAGACTTGTTAACTTTGGCTGAGGCCGCGTGAACTCCCTTTCCATTCTCTCTAGTCTGGTTCTCATGTCAGCCAGCTCTGCTATCTGCTTCTCCATCGTTTTGGCACTCCGCTTGTTCATGCGCTCCACCTTTTGTATCGCGTTTCTCTGTTTTCCCAGTGCGGTCAACGTTTCTTCTCCAACGTTGCGGACGTTTGTTTCAATTGAAGA
>CAYGCU010000139.1:0-2515 GCA_964348475.1 uncultured Candidatus Bathyarchaeia archaeon | reverse complement strand
ACCCGTTTTGTTTCAACGATTTCTTGAAGATCCTTGTAGATTTCGTTTATGAGTGTTTGCGGCATATCTCTTCCTCCCAGCCCGTAAATATAGTTGACTACCTGTGGATGTGTTGGGGCGTCGTACAGGACATGACGCACTTCGTGGAATATTGGCCCTCCGTGGGCTCCGAAGCTGTGGCTTCGATCCATAACCGCTATGGCCTTCACGTTTTCCAGCGCTTTTGTTAGGTCTTGTGATGGGAACGGTCTGTAGGTGCGTAGGCGGAGTAACCCAGCCTTTACACCTTTGGCGCGAAGTTGATCTACAACTACTTTCGTTGTTCCCGCTGTTGATCCAATACATATGGTCGCTATCTCAGCGTCTTCCATTTGGTAAGGGTCGATGAGTCCATTTCCATATCTGCGCCCACTTATCTCCCCATATTCGTCATGTACTTGTTTGATTGTTTGTAGGGCTCTTTGCATCGCTTCTTCTTGTTGTCTTTTGTGTTCAAAGTAGTAGTCGTAGAGGTCCAGCGGTCCCATGGTTACTGGGTTTTCCGGGTCCAGCATAAACGGCACCAGTTTGCCTTCGTGACTTCTTACGAGTGGTATTTTGCGTGTTCCGATGAATTTATGAACGGTTTCATCGGGTAACACATTGACACTTTCCAGCGTGTGACTGAGGAAGAACGCGTCTAGCATTACCATGGCTGGTAGCAGTATGTCTAGATGCTCAGCTATTTTGAAGGCTTGTATGATGGAGTCGTATGCTTCCTGTGAGTTTTCAACATAGGTCTGTATCCAACTTGCGTCTCGTTCTACCATGCTGTCTGCGTGGTCGCCGTGTATGTTGATGGGGGCGGATAGAGCTCGGTTCACTATTGCCATCACAACTGGCGCTCGGCAACCTGACGTTACGTACAGAATTTCGTGCATCAATGCTAGGCCGGCGGATGCTGATGCGGTGAACGTTCTCGCTCCGGTGGCTGCAGCGGCTAGGCATGCGGTTAGGGCACTGTGCTCTGACTCTACGCATATGAATTCTGTGTCCACTTCTCCGTTGTGCACATATTCGCTGAACCTTTCCACGATTATGGTTTGCGGCGTTATAGGATATGCAGCTACCACGTCGACATCGGATTGTTTCACGGCGTACGCCACTGCTTCGTCTCCGCTTAGTGCAAGCACTTTTTGCTTAGCTACTGCTATTTTCGTTTCAGCTTCCCCCTATTCAAGAACCATTTTTATGGCTTCTCGGCGACACTCGCTGGCGCATATGCCGCATCCCTTGCAGTACTTGTAGTTGAATTCAATTTCCTCAGCTTCTGGTTTCCATTCGATGGCTCCGTCTGGGCAGTACACGTAGCAGAGCAGGCACTTATTGCATTTCTCTGGATCCAGCACGGGTTTGAATGTCCTCCAGTCTCCCGTGAGGTATTCTGTGGTTGGCGTCCAACACACTCCAGCGATTGGAATTTCTTTCCAGCCCTTTTGCTGAGAGGTCATCTCGATGTCGCCTCCCTATACGCTTCCTTTGCCACCTCAACGTTTTTCTCGGCTATTTTGAGTGGAAAACGTTCTTTCACAGCTTTTTCTATGCTTTTTAGGTCTACGATTCCTGACGCTCTTGCGACAGCTCCTAGCATAGCGGTGTTAGTGACTGGTCTCCTCAGAATCTTAACCGCTATGTCTGTTGCAGGAACGGTCCAAACCTTACGTCCGGCGAGGTTCAGTCGCTTCCGGACTTCGCCAGGTTTTTTCTGAGTGTTCACGATTAGGATGCCGTCTTCTGGAAGTCCCTCAGCTACGGGAACTGTCTTAAACAGAGTTGGGTCGAGGACAACCGCCACATCAGGCGTATAGATGGCACAGTGCAAGTTGATGGGTTTGTCGCTGATTCTGGTGTAGGCACGCAATGGAGCTCCCATGCGCTCCGGCCCGAATTCTGGGAACGATTGAATGTATTTCCCCTCGTGTATAGCAGCTTTCGCGAGCAATTCACTTGCGGTCCACACCCCTTGTCCGCCCCTACCGTGCCATCTAACCTCTTGAAGTGCTACCACCTTTTGATTTCCTCCTTATTTACCCGCTTTAAGAGTGTTAAATGCATAGAACGTCCTCAGGCACTTAAGATTAACCGTGTCGCCTGACGCCGTGTGATTTAATGCAGCGATCAATGGACCTAACACCCCAATTACTGACGTGGGTTGACAACAGTTGACTGGGCTGAGTCCCGAAGGGAACGGTTGTGTCGTTTAGAAACGAAACCGATGAAACATGGAAAACTATAAGAGGGTACAATTCGATGTATAGGCATAGCTTTACCACGAATGTTATCATCAACTAGGAGGAGGAAACTTGGCACCAGAGAAACAGGAAAAGCAGAAAAAACCTGAAAAACCAGTAAAACCTGAAAAAAGAGAAAAAGCAGAAGCAGCCAAAGAAGTGGCTAAAAAACCAGCTGAAAACGTTGTTCTAATTGGAAGAAAACCAGTGATGAACTATGTTATTGCCTGCCTCACCTTTTTCAA
>CAYGCU010000138.1:0-2538 GCA_964348475.1 uncultured Candidatus Bathyarchaeia archaeon | reverse complement strand
TTCCTCTTTTCCCTTTAATGAGGTCACCCATCTCTTTCGGTGTTACTTCCTCACCTGTGTCAGCACTTTCCCATGGGAACTGTGCGCCTCTGTATCCATTAATGCGGGCGTTTTTCCTCGCTGCATCAAGGTTATGATACCTATACATTAGTAAGGATCTCGCAGCCTTTGGATCTGTGTAGATATAAAATGGAAGCATGTAGATTTCCGTATCCCAGAACACGTGTCCTCGATAACCCTCGCCGTGAAGCGCTTTTGATGCCACGCTTACCCTTTCATCATTCGGATTCGCTGATTGGATTAGATGAAAAATGTTAAATCTCAGTGACTTTTGTGCAATCTCGTCCCCAAAAATTCTGACATCTGCGGCGTTCCATTTTTCTTTCCAAGTTGATATATGTTCCTGCAATAAACCTTCGCCGCTTTGATCCAGTCTTATGTGAAGTTCTTTCAAGACCTCCGTCTTCACGTCTTCAACGTCCCTCGACGTGTAAAACGTCACAACCTTTTCGAATTCGTATGTTCTTCCCTTTTCAACTTGGAAGGTCAAAACTTCTGCAATTTTGTCGACACCATATTCGACATCACGGTGTGATGGAACGTTGACCTTCAGTTTTGATGCCTCGCCTACCGTGATCGCTGAGTTATATGTCTTCATTTCAAGATAGATGCCATCTTCTTTTCTGTCTTCGTATTCTTTCAATCTGAAGTGTTTGATTTTCAACTGTTCCCCCAGACCTCGGTTAAACGTATACCCATCTAGGCCTCCCTTCATCGATATGGTGCCACTATAATTCTCTGGCACAACTATTCCTTTGATCAGGGCCGTATGTTTATGAGACAGATGAACTAATCTGTAGCTTTCGAATCTAGTTATCTTGCCTTTCTCGCTTTTCCAGCGCAAAAGCTGAGTGAGTATGCCCTTCTTCATGTCCAGAAATCTTCGATAGTTGAGGATTTCGCCTTTTTCAAGGTCAACGGTTTCACCGTCTGCTACTATTTTTAACCCTATCCAGCTTGGAGCGTTGGCCAATTCTGTAAAGAAATCGACAGTAGCGTCAAATACGCCAGCAAAATAAGTTGCTTGAAGATTAGTTTGGCTTCCATGCTCTAAGCTCCCCCGCACGCCCACGTATCCGTTTGCGAGAGTAAACAGTGTCTCGTAGAAAGGGTTCTTATTGGGCTCATATCTTTCTTCGGCGATCAGCCACTCCTTTCCGCTCAAGAGGGTTTCGATCATCACCTCGCCTTCCAAACAAGTTGACTTTCCAAAAATTTTTGTTTTAGTCTCCGATAAGAAAGTTCACTCAGATCATTAACAACAATATTTGCGCCAGCATCCCACAATTTTTTGGCTGTTCCAATCCTGAGTATCCCCACTCCGAACATTCCAGCAGTCTTGGCTACTTCTATACCTGCTGGCGCATCTTCAAAAACAACGAAGTGTTTTATCTCGTAGTCCGATTTTTCCCTTAACCTTTGGGAAGCAACTTGGAAAATCTCGAATTTTCCGCCCTTCAGGTCTATACCACAAGCGTCTACATCAAAAACAGAATATAGAGTATCGCCGTCCTTTATGAAGTCATACTGCTGACCGAGTGATTTGACAATTTGAGTTAAATCGGTTAAAACAAGCATGTCTCTAGCATTTTTTGAAGCGGAAGCAGCTGCTTGCCTAAGCCCTCTGCTTTTTGCCTCTAAAACAAAAGCTACGGAGCTGTAAAAGACGTTAAATCTTCGTTCCAAAATCAGTTTTCTGACAAGCATATTTTTCTGGGCACAAAATCTGTCAAGGGCTTCTCTCTTCTCTGCCGTCGTTTTGAGTCCCAGTCTTTCGTATACTGCCTTCTTTTCCAAAATATTGTTGGCGCCCTCATATCTGGGACGGCTGGCAACGTATGTGAGATAAAATTCGGAACTCAAATCTGTGATTCCCCATTCTGGTTTCTTTGTGGTGGTTCTCCAAGCTTGTTCGTGGGGGCTGTCAACAACAACTCCGTCTATGTCCCAGATGAAGCCAACGTCTTTCTCGAAATTCAACATTCTCGTTTCATCCTAGATTTCTTGCTAGTGAATCATCATATAATTGTCATTTTCCCTTTTATAACAAAATTGTGTTCATTTTCAGGAAGCGGCTGGGTCGCGGCAAACCTTGCCTCTTAAATGTTTTGGGTGGTTTCCATACATCTAAATTGCTTTTGCATGACTAATAGGAAGTCTTGAAAAAGGTTAATCGATTCGGCATTTTTTACTCAAAGGATATGCAGCCGAATGCGACGTTCAAGCATACGTAAATTATATAAACAATGTACTATCACGTAAATATACGGTGATAAAGAAAATGTCATCCGAAGCGACGACATGGGAGAAGGCAACTCTTGTTTTAGTGATCATTGCCATCTTAGTTTCGGCTGGTTCTGTGTATTACGCAACAACTATAGTGAGTGAAGTGTCGAAAAACACTGATACTATGACGGTACTAACAGGAAGCGTGGGAGACTTAACAACAAGTGTGGCAGGCCTAGCAACCAGTGTGGC
>CAYGCU010000137.1:0-2548 GCA_964348475.1 uncultured Candidatus Bathyarchaeia archaeon | reverse complement strand
TTTTTTTCGTCCACGATGCCAGCTAACGTATACATGATTATATCAAGGTCTGGAGAAATGTGTAAACCATAAAGTTGAATATCGTCGCCTGTGTTAACGATCACTGTTACCTCTTTCGCTGGAACAATTCTAATTAATCCTTGAAGAAATCTGGCAGCCCCAACGCCTCCGGCTAACGCCGTGATCAAACAACTTCCCTCCAACGGTCTTGGCAAACAATTTTTTCAAGAAGCTTCCTAGGAGGCGGCTCAAGCAGCTCAGTTGCATATCCTAACGTTACCAATGCTTGAGGTTCAACATATCGAGGAACTCCTAGAGCCTTCCGAACAACATCTTGACAAAACAACGGTGCACAGAACCAACAGGAACTTAACCCTTCAGCATGAGCAGCCAAAAGCATATTTTCGATAGCTGCTGCCACACTTTGAACAGCCATAATATACTCGATTTTCTGTCTCCGCTTATCTGGATATTTGTTCATATCCTCCATCGTTAGACATGCAATGATAAGAACCGGCGCGTTCGTAAACTGCTTAACAGAAGTTTCAATAAGGCTTTCACGATTTTCAAGTGGAACACCATTTTTGCTCATGTCTTTGTCCCAGCGACTTGCCATAGCTTTGGCTAGTTCCCGTTTCACATCAGGGTCTCTAACCACTATAAAGCGCCAAGGCTGTGCGTTGTGAGCTGACGGAGCCCATCTAGCCGCTTCCAAAATCTCAAAAAGAACTTTGCTAGATATTTCTCTTGGTGAGTAATCTCGAACACTGCGTCGATTCTTAAAAAGACCAAGAATTCTCAATAGATCTCTGCCTCCTCCCAATTGATTCACGCCTTTGAACCATATATGAATTACAAAGCAACATACAATTATAGACATCCCTTCCATGCGTGGAAAGGCATAATCAATAAAAAATTGAAGCTTTAGTTTCGTTTGAAGGCTTTGCCTAGAAGATTTCTTTCTCGCCTATCTTTCGTAAAACCTTGCCTCTGAGCTTCACCGCCGGAATCATTGCTTCTTCAGGCTCTGTTTCCGTGGTTTTTCGTTTCACGGTTTCTCCACAGATTCCTCTGGGCAGTAGTCGTCGTCTCGCGCACATCGCGTAGGTGCAGTTTGATATCTCGCACTCTTCTTCGGTCCATCTACACCACACCGTGTTCCCGCGGTATACAACGGCGTTTTTTCCACATCGAAATACTTTACAAGATGGAAAACATTTTTTGGGTTCAGTCAATGTAGGCACAACCTGCTTCGGAACAAAAGTCATTCTATAAAAGGATGATATGTCTCACTGATGTATGCTTGAACGTGGTGTGTTATAAATTTTTCTTCTTTTAGGATTCCTCTTTCTTCTTCACAAATCTTCGTAAAAGCCTTTTATATGTCAGGGCTAAACCGAGGACGACAACTAGCAAGCCTATCGAAACGTATACAATCAGCTGGCTGGTTTCCACCGGATGCCCAACAATCATCGTATACTTGTCTATCTTGAAAAGAATCTGCTTTGTTCCATCTAAATAGAGATGTTTGATCCCGCAGAGTTTTCCAGCCACGTACACGGAAATCCTACAGTCACCACCAACAAGACCCTGCAGCGGGACGAACTTAGCGACTCCGTCTGACCCTGTTGGCAAACTGTCTATCTTTATCCAATCTTGCCCAAATTTTCGTTCGACCTCAACCAAAGCGTTGCGGATAGGCTGTCCAAAATAGTCAAGCGCCTCCACGTAAAGGTTTACGTTGAAGATCCTGCAGTGAATCTCAACGGACATTCCATCCTTAACCAGATCAATCGTAGTTTCATTCAAAACAACCTCGCGTTTCAGCAAAGCGCTGTAGTTGTACACGTCAACCTCGTATCGTCCAAATTTAGCCGAAAAGTAAGCGTTGCCCTGGGGGTCTGTAATTCTCGAATCCATAAGAACCCCACTGCTCCATTCAGTTAGCCTCACCTCAACGTTCGGTAGAGGTTCACGTGTCGAATCGAGCACGTGAACGGACATGTTGTAAGTCGGACAAATTATGGTTACGTTGACCCAGCTTACACCCATTTCGGCAGGTAGTTTATCTATGGTTTCATTGTAGAAGAGAAATCCGTAGCGTCGAGCCTCGATGGTGTAGCTAATGTTAGTGGGCATGTCGTATATCTCTATGACTCCTGTTCTATCAGTTTCAAATGAGCTTGTGATGTTGTAGTAAGTTAGGGTTACGTTAATGAAGGGGAGGGGAGGACTTATCGCTATCCTTAGATTGGCAATCCAACACCATAAGTCCACCGTAACGTTCCCCTTAATGCTCTGGTTGAATAAGGTACTAACCAGCACGTCCTTCGCTGGTTCTATTGCCCAAAAAGCCTCGAAAGTATAGTTACCACCTTTAACCGAAAAGCCTGCCAAGCCTTTTTCATCAGTTATTTCAGAATCAATCAAATCTTTTGTTGCATTATATACATCAACCTTCACGTCGGGCAAGACCTCTCCATCAAGTTTTCTTGTACGAACTTGAAATGGTATCTCGACGATCGTGAAATTCTGAGTGTCAGGTACA
>CAYGCU010000136.1:0-2549 GCA_964348475.1 uncultured Candidatus Bathyarchaeia archaeon | reverse complement strand
AGACAACGTCTTACAGTTATGACCTCAAGTACATAAAAACTATTTGAACATACCAGAGAATCATATGAGGGATTTTCAATAGGAAAGCTTTTTCTTCTGCCTCAAAAGAAATCTCATGGGCGTTATAATAGAAGCCGCATTGTCCACGAGTCGATAAAGGAGGTTTGATTACATTTCAAAATCGACCTGTTAAGTTTGTTTTCGTGACTGGTGGCGTGCTTTCCTCTGTTGGTAAGGGCATAGTCACGTCTTCTATTGGAAAGATGCTTCAGGCTCGAGGCTTCAAGGTCACAGTGATAAAGATCGACCCCTACGTGAACGTTGACGCTGGAACAATGAACCCCTACATTCACGGAGAAGTCTACGTGACAGACGACGGAGGCGAAACCGATCTAGACCTAGGTGGCTATGAAAGGTTCCTAAACCTAAACCTACCCAAGGACAACAACATCACAACTGGGCAAATATACCAAGCCGTCATCGACAAGGAGCGGCGGGGCGAATTCTTAGGGAGATGCGTTCAAATCGTCCCTCACGTCACCGACGAGATTAAGCGTCGAATTCGCTTAGTTGCCAAGCGGTCAAAGGTTGAAGTTGTCTTAACCGAGTGTGGAGGAACCGTTGGAGACATAGAAGGACTGCCCTTCCTTGAAGCGATCCGTCAGATGCGCTTAGAGGAAGGGTTCGAGAACACCCTGTACGTGCACGTTGCCCTCGTTCCAATCTTAGACGTCACTGGAGAGATGAAAACAAAGCCCCTTCAGCACAGCGTGAATGAGCTACGTCGCATCGGCATTCAGCCAGACACGATTGTTGCGCGATGCAGGAAAATGATAGATTCTCAGGTTCTTCGAAAAATAGCATTGTTCGGCACAATCCCAGAAAACGCCGTGTTCTGCTCCTACGACGTCTCCTCTATCTATCAGGTTCCACTGATCTTTGACAAGCAAGGCATGGGTGAATACGTCTGCAAGAGACTAGTCTTGCCGGAAAGAGAACCAGATTGGGGCGGGTGGAAACAATTTGTAGATTCCTTTGTGAACCCCCGTTTTGAAGTCAAAATAGCATTGATCGGAAAATACGCAGGCCTGGTTGACAGCTACGTAAGCATGAACGAGGCGCTAAGACACGGCGGAGCAGCCTGTCAATCCCGAGTTTCGATTGAATACATCGAGGCAGAAACGTTTGAAAGAGACCCAAGCAAAGTAGAACTTCTCAAAAATCACGACGGAATATTCGTTCCCTACGGCTTTGGACCCAGGGGCACCCAAGGAAAAATCGCAGCGATCCGTTTTGCCCGTGAAAATGATATGCCCTTTCTGGGGATCTGCTATGGTTTTCAAATGGCCGTCATAGAGTTCGCCCGCAAAGTTTGTAAACTGGAAGGAGCCAACAGCACCGAAATCAACCCGGACACGCCCCACCCCGTGATCGATCTGATGCCTGGACAGCGAGACATCAAATACAAAGGAGCAACAATGCGCCTAGGCGCACACAAAATTATGGTCGAGAAAGGAACGTTAGCGCACAAACTGTACGGTTCCGAGGAGATTTTTGAGCGTCACCGTCACCGATGGGAGGTCAACTCAGACTATTGGAACACCTTGAAGAAGAATGGAATGGTCTTCTCGGGCAAGAGCCCTGATGGTCGAAGAATGGAGATTTTAGAGTTACCCAACAAGTTCTTTTTCTTCGCCTCCCAGTTCCACGGCGAGTTCAAGAGCCGACCAGGCGAGCCCGACCCTGAATACTACGGCTTTGTCAAGGCGTGCCTAGATAGGAAACTGGGGAAATCAAAACCGGAGTTCTGAACTCATCGGTTAATCTTGACGAAATCTCTGATCGAGTGGAAGACGTTGAATGAGCGAAAGGCTGTTTACAAGAAAAAGCGAAGAAGCAAACTTCGGTTTCAGCCAAAAATCATTGTGTCAAAATTCGGTGAGGTTGGTGCCGAGGAAATAGACCGTACCCTAGCTGTTATGAAGGAGTGTTACAGTCGACTGGCTCCCCACGAAATCACTTTGGTTGATCTGTACTTTTTTGAGCGATCTTCCTCAACCGAGGCTTTCTTGACAAAGGAATTCAAAGAGGTTGGGGTTGTCTCTGATTCGTTTAACGAGCTATTTTTCGCAATGCATGACGCTTGGCGGGGAACACCTCGAATTATCTTGTGTCTCGAAAGAATGAGAAAACTGCCAGGGCTCGTTCAAACTGGAGGAATCCGACACGAGGTTGGACACTCAATTCTTCACGGCAGCCTTCGTTACTACCTTCTACCGCTTCCGCCAGTGCTTTTAGACATCTCCGAACGCTTCAATCTCTCATTAGAGTATGCAACGAACCTGCTTTACCTAATATCCGTCGCGGTGAAAGACTACGAAGTGTCCCGCCTTCTTCATGAGCGAGACTACGTTGACGATCAAGTAGCCTACGTGAAGCACATGTTAGCCGTCTCTGAGAGCGACGTGTCGTCATGGAAAATATCGAGAGGAACGCCTCTAGCAGAAGTCCTGTGCTTGATTTCATACCTGAAAACCGCAAGCTGTGCC
>CAYGCU010000135.1:0-2601 GCA_964348475.1 uncultured Candidatus Bathyarchaeia archaeon | reverse complement strand
GTAGAGCCGTTCTCACGGGTAAACATTTCATGCAGGGGGACATCGCTTGTGCCGAGGGCGCAATAGCCGCTGGTTGCAGATTTTTTGCGGGTTATCCTATCACTCCAGCCACGGAGATCGCTGAACGGATGGCTAGACGTCTGCCCGAGGTTGGGGGAGTCTACGTACAGATGGAGGATGAACTCGCTTCCATGGCAGCCGTAATTGGAGCATCCTATGCGGGTGTTAAATCCATGACAGCCACCTCGGGTCCAGGCTTCAGCCTTATGGTTGAAAACATAGGGTTGGCCTTCATGACTGAAACCCCCTGCGTCGTCGTAAACATTATGAGGGGAGGCCCCAGCACTGGTCAACCAACGAAGCCTGGTCAACAAGACGTGATGCAGGCAAAGTGGGGTTCACACGGCGACTACGAAATCATAGCTCTCGCCCCGTCTTCGGTTCAAGAGATCTTTGACTTAGCGATCGAGGCTTTCAATCTTTCAGAAACTTATCGAACTCCTGTGGTTGTACTCGCTGACGAAATTGTAGGGCACATGCGTGAGCGAATCATCATCCCCAAAGCGAACGAGATTAGGGTTGTAAATCGGAAAGCGCCTCAGGTTCCGCCGGGCAAATACGCTCCCTTCAGGCCCGACGAAGACCTGGTTCCGCCCATGGCTTGTTTCGGAGAGGGATACCGTTTCTACGCAACAGGGCTCACGCACGATGAGAGTGGGCACCCCAGTACCAGTAGCGCTCAGGCGCAACAGAAACTCGTTCGACGGCTCTGTGACAAAATACGCAAGAACGTGGATAGAATAGTGAAAACCGAGGGAACAATGCTTGAAGACGCTGAGGTGGCAGTCGTTGCTTACGGAATTACTTCGCGATCCGCGTTAAGCGCTGTGCGAAAGGCAAGAGAAACGGGAATTAAGGCGGGTCTTCTCAGACTTGTCACCCTCTGGCCGTTTCCTGACCAGCAGGTTTCACAGGTAGCTAAGAGGGTCGATGCGATAGTGGTTCTTGAAATGAATTATGGGCAGATTGTCCGTGAAGTGGAGAGGGCGGCGAAGGAAACCCCAGTTGTTTTTCTACCGAAGTTGGGTGAAGAACCGCACAAACCGGCGGAGATTCTGCAGGCAATAAGGAGGGCGCGCCAGTGAGTGGAGAGCTGCACCCGTTTGAAACATTCTTGCGAAGGGAAATGATCCCCCACATTTGGTGTGAGGGTTGCGGGAACGGAATCGTACTGAACTGCTACGTGAGGGCTCTCAAAGACTTGGACATCGATGTCGACAAGGTCGTCACAGTTGCCGGGATCGGTTGTATAGGTCGTGTATCTGGGTTCACGAATACAGATTCATTTCACACAACCCACGGTAGGGCTCTCGCCTTCGCCACTGGAGTTAAGCTGGCTAACCCGGAACTGAAGGTAGTTGTGATCAGTGGAGACGGAGATCTCTTCGCCATCGGAGGAAACCATTTCATTCACGCCGCACGCAGAAACATGGATATACAAGTGATATGCGCCAACAACTTCAATTACGGTATGACCGGTGGACAATACGGACCCACAACCCCACTAGACGCTTGGACCACCACAACTCCTTACGGAAACGTTGAGCATCCCTTCAATCTAGTTCACTTGGCAGCGGCTTCAGGAGCAGTGTACGTAGCTAGATGGACAACCCTCCACGCCCGAAGGCTAACGGAATCCATCAAGAGGGCTTTGCAGAAGGAGGGATTCTCCTTCATCGAGGTGATCACCCCCTGCCCTGAGATTTATGGACGGTACAACAAAATGAGAACTGGTATCGACATGATGAACTGGTTTAGAAAAGCCTCCGAAATCCGACCTCAGTCTGATCCGGCAGAGGCTGAAATAGCTCCCGAGAGAATCGTTGTAGGCGAGTTTGTGGACATTGAAAAACCCAGTTTTGGAAGGTTGCTTCGCGAAATGACCGCAAAGGTTCAGGAGAGAATAAGGGAAGGAAGTAAATGAGACTGGAAATTAGGGTAGCCGGCTTCGGCGGACAGGGAATCATAAGGGCGGGATTGATGCTGGCCATGGCGGCTTGCATTCACGGCAAAAGGAACGCTGTTCAAACACAGTCTTACGGACCCGAATCTCGAGGAGGAGCATGTAAGTCCGAAGTGGTGATTTCCGACGAGGAAATCGATTTTCCGAAGGTGTTAGAGCCGGATGTTTTGATCGCTATGTCGCAAGAGGCCTACAACACGTATGTGGGCACCGTTAAGAAGGGAGGAACGATTCTATTAGACCCAGACATGATACAAAAACAGAAAGCCAGCCCAAGCATTCGAGTTTTCAGAGTTCCCACAACAAAGATCGCTGAAGAGCTCGGGAAAACCATAGTTGCAAATGTTGTTATGCTGGGCGCTTTTGCCTCCATAACCCGTCTAATGAGCGCAGAAACACTCAAAAAATCCGTTCTAGATAACGTTCCTAAGGGAACAGAGAAGCTGAACTTAGCGGCTTTTGAAAAGGGCTACGCCTATGGGAAGAGACTTCTAAAAGAGAAAACTGAAAAATAGCTTATTTGACAAAATAACCAGAATAATTTCGTGGTGAGACAAATGATCATAGGTATTATTGCG
>CAYGCU010000134.1:0-2606 GCA_964348475.1 uncultured Candidatus Bathyarchaeia archaeon | reverse complement strand
GTGAAGCAACATCGTTCCTTTGATGCTCGCTGGATGCTTGACTCCAACCTGAGGAACGGAGACAAAATCATCGTTTCTGGCACCCTAGGAGACCATGGGCTAGCAGTGCTATCGTCTCAAGAAGGATACGACTTCGGAAGCCAGATCATGTCTGATGTTACTCCGCTTAACCAGCTTGTCATGAAGCTGTTGAACGTGGGAGGAATCGTGGCGATGAAGGATCCGACGCGCGGAGGCTTGTCTAACTCGCTGAACGAGTGGAGCGAAAAGTCGCACATTGGAATATTAACATATGAAGAGAAAATACCCATACGCGGAGACGTTAAGGCTGCTTGTGAAATGCTGGGTATTGACCCCCTGGAAGTTGGAAACGAAGGAAAGATAGTGATAGGGGTCGTGCCGCAAAGGGCTGAGGATATGCTGGCAATGATGAAGCAAACGAAGGAAGGAAAAGACGCCCAAATAATAGGAGAAGCAACTGATCAGTTCAACGGAGTTGTTCTCGAAACGGTTGTGGGCGGAAAGAGAATCCTAGCATCACCAATTGGAGATCCTGTTCCGAGAATCTGCTAAGCAAATTTTGTTCAGGCTTCTGTTATTTTGTGTCTAAACCAAATTCTGCATGTGCCCTCAATAGAAACCATGCACGCGCCCTTTGGAGTCTGAGGCGTACATGCCTTCATGAAGAGAGGGCATTCAGGTGGCTTTATCTTCCCAATCATAATTAGGTGACAGAGACACCCGGGTAACAGGTCTCTGGAGCGCTCAAACTTCAGGTGGTACTTTTTCCTTGCATCGTACGGCGCGAACTCTTCTTTTAGCGCCAACGCTGACGAAGGAAGTTTTCCCAACCCTCTCCAGTGTCCGTCAACCACATCAAAAACTTTCTCGATAAGTTGCTGAGCCTTCACGTTACCTTCCCACATTACAGAACGCGTGTACTCATTTTCCAGTCTTGCCTCGCCCTTCCGTATCTGTTGGACCAGCATAAAGACGGCGAACAAAACGTCCAGAGGCTCGAACCCAGCTACTATGGTGGGCATGCGGTAAGCCTTGGGGAAAATCTCATAGGGTTTCATCCCAATTATGGTGGAAACGTGGCCTGGCGCGATGAAACCGTCTATGTGAAGGTCGCCTATGCCGAGGAGTAGTTCCATGGCTGGGGGAATTAGTCTGTGTGAAACGAGAAAGCTGAGGTTTTCAGGCGGCTTGTTCAGGATTTCAATGGCAGTGGACGGCGCCGTGGTTTCAAAGCCGATGGCGAAGAAGACGAAGTTCCTGTTAGGCTCTTTCTCTGCCATTTTCACGGCGTCCCTTACACTGTATACGATTCGAATGTCCCCGCCAGAAGCCTTCGCCTCTTGGAGCGACATTTCGGAGCTGGGAACCCGAATCACGTCACCAAACGTTGTAACAGTTACTCTGTCTAACGCGAGCTTTATCGCCTCATCGATCTCTGCGGCTGGGACAACACAAACTGGGCAACCGGGCCCAGCAATCACGTCCACTGTTTCTGGAAGAAGAGTCCTCAGTCCATAATGAGCAATGGTCCACTCATGAGTGCCGCATACGTGGCAAAACTTCATGCTGTGTGGCGGAGCCAAACTCCGGATGCGAGCGGCAACTTTCTTAGCCAACGCGGAGTCTCTAAACCTCAACTGTTCCCTCATCAACGTTATCCTTCTAAAAAGCTAACTTCACGCTTCTTATTATGCACTCTTTACCCCCCACGATTGTCACTGCTCCTCCACATTTTGGGCAGTGAAGTGTCGGAGTTGGAATGTGATACATCGGGTCATCCTCATACTTGAAGTCTCCCTCGTAGCCGCATTTGATGCACTTGACCACGCCGTCTTTCTCCTCAATGTAGAGTTTTGAGCGTTCCATTATGGTGTCTTTCACGAGCATTTCATACGCGAACCTAACTTGTTCGAGGCCCAGAAAAGTGAGTTTCCCTACGACCAAGTGAACCTCGTAAACTCTCTTTGCGTTGTGTTTCTTAGCCTCTTTAAGAACGTTTTCCACGATTTGGGTGGTCATAGAAAACTCGTGCACTCTCGAACTGCTCCATCCGCGTTTTTAGAGACTAAGTGCTTCAATCACTTCTTCTACGCCCTCTCCGCTTCTGCAATTTGTCATCGCAACTCTGGCGTTTGGGTTTATTCTCTTGACATCTGCCTCCAACTGTCTTACGTTCACTCCCATCGGCTGAGCGAGGTCCACCTTGTTGATGACAACCACGTGCGCGTCCATGAAGATGAAAGGGTGTTTCACCACCATGTAGGGTCCCTCAGTGACGCTGATCACTATGACGCGTTTTTCAGAGCCTAGAGGGAACTCAGCTGGACAGATGAGGTTTCCAACGTTTTCGATGAAGAGAAGGTCGAGGCTGTCTAAGTCTATTCTCTGAAGTGCCTTCATCACTAGGTTGGCATCCAAGTGGCATTCTTTTCCCGTGTTTATCGGAACAACTTCTACGCCGTGCCTCGCAATCAGCTCCGCGTCTATCGTGGTCGTTAAGTCGCCCTTGAAAGCTGCCATTCGATATTTCCTCTTCAACTTCTGAACAAGTTTCTCGATGAGAGAGGTTTTTCCCGATCCGATGG
>CAYGCU010000133.1:0-2649 GCA_964348475.1 uncultured Candidatus Bathyarchaeia archaeon | reverse complement strand
AAGGTTAAATCACTTAAAATGGGGGTTGTTTGAGGTGGAGTCTGCTTCTAGGATCCTCAGAAAGGTTTTGAGAGAAGAGGCTTTCTACTTCTTTTCTTCCATAGGAAATTATATAGGTGAGAACGCGGCGTCCCTAGAAGAATTTTCGGAAAAAATCAAAGAAGTCAACAGCAAATCACTAGAGTTTCACCTTGATCGAGGGGATTTTGAAAAATGGGTGGACGAGGTCCTCGGAGATGCTGGTTTAGCCAAGAGAATTAGGGAGTTGCGAAACCAAAAACTCGTCGGGGACCGCTTGAAAGATGAACTTCACCTAACTGTTTTGGAACGATACAACGAACTAAAAACAGATCTCCTAAAGTCTGCATAGACCAAAAGCTATTCTGTAAACTTCTTCAATTGACTCCGATACATCTGAACGATCTCGTTTATGGTTGTCGCGTCCTCAGCCGACTTGTCTAGCCGATAGTTTCCCGTGAAGCGTGGAAACCTTATGGCCAGTCCGCTTCCCTTTCGAATAACGTCCATGGCGCAGGTGTGAATGGGACTGAGCGTCATCTCGGCGCCAATAGTTTCGATAACCACAGTTGGCTCAAACCAAACGTCTGCTTCAAGGGTAGACTGAACCCTGGGATGTCGATGAGGTATTCGATGCTTTTCCATCATTCCGGGAAGTTTTTTGAGTTCCTCGTCAGTGAACCCTGTTCCACACTTGGTAACGGTTTTGAAAGAGTCTTCATCTGGGTCATACGCGGCGAGAAGAAGGGCGCCGTACGTTCCAGCTCTCTTCCCCCTCCCGTGAAACGCCCCTACCACCACGAGGTCAACCGTATCAGTCATTTCGCTCTTGTAATCGCGTTTATACTTTATCCAGAGCCAACCCCTCGCTCCCGCTTGATAAACAGCGCCCTTGTCTATTGATTTACAAATCAAGCCCTCACATCCGTCTTCCACTGCTTTCTCAAAAAAACGTTCCAGTTCTTCTGGGCTGTCGGTGATGAGGTACTCCGCGACTCTGACACGATCAGCTTGCTTAATAACCTCCTCAAGAACTTTGTGTCTTACGGGATACGGTTCTAGGGTTAGGTCTCTTCCATCAACGTAGAGAACATCGAACATGAAAAGCGAAACCGGATACTCTTCCATAGCCTTTTTTATGCCGTATTTTCGCCTTCGATGCATCAACTCTTGGAAGGGCTTCATCTCTTCTGTGTCCGGATCTATTGCAACGCATTCCGCCTCGATGATAGCGTCCTTCGCCCTTACGTATTTCCTGAACAATTCACTGGCGTCAGGGTACTGGTCCGTGATGGCCTCAAGTCGCCGAGAGAAGAGGGTGACATGGTTTTCCTTTTTGTGGGCTTGTATTCTCTCTCCATCGTACTTGTACTCAGCTATGCATTTTCCTCCAAGCTTTTCAAGGATTTCTTCGGGTGAGCCCAACCGCTCTGCCAACATCGGTCTAATAGGTTCCCCAAGTGAAACTTCAAATTTCTTTATGCCTTCTACTCCTCTTTCCACAACGGTTCGCGCCACCCTACCCAGATCAGCTGAGATGTTGTAAGCTCTTTCCACATCCTCTCGAGCCTCTTTGCCACCGCCGTAAGCAATGGCCAACGCGTCGAGAACAGTCATGTCAGCTATTCCCAGTCTCAGTTGACCTGTAACCGTTCGAACAATAAACTTAGCCTCCATCGAAGTGGCGTTGGCCAACAACCCAGCCAGAAGGTTTATCTTTAGGTCCATAGAGCCAGCGCCCGTGGCCTTCGCCATCTTGTCAAGGGTTCCATAAACCTTCTCAACGGTCAACGGTTCTTGAAAGAGCTGAACTTGAGCCTTCTCTTCCAAAAACTTCTGGGCTGTCTTGCCGAGGTCTCCGGTTTTCTTTAAATCTTCTTCGATTTCCTTTTCACTGTGACCCGTTGCTTTAGCGACGGCACGCAGGGCCAACTTTTCCGCAACGCCTATCTCAATCCCGACAAAGTCTGGATGCAATTTTCCCTGCGTCAAGTAAACGACCTTGTCGATTAGGTCGTTAGGAGTCTGTTTAAGAAGCTCCACCAGATGATCCGTCATCTCCAGTCTTTTAGTGGTGGCTTCTATTTTTTCATAAGCATCAGCAATGAGAGTGTATCTCAAGGTGAATGTCTCCACATTTAATGGAGGCGTGGAAGATATTAAAGTTAAATCTCAAACCCAAACTATGTGAACTATGCGCATACTGGAGAGGTTTGTTCTAAAACATGGTTTTATAAATGCATGCAATATTATTTAGTTAGTAGAGGAGGCAAATACAACAGGTGGGTATTTAACAAAATTGAAAAGAATGGTAATGATCGAATTTTTTTGTCAAAAGCATAGAGCTCTGGAAAGGTATAGTGTAAGAATAGTTAAGAAAACTAATATATCGCCAGAAGCAAAAATACCAAAATTCCATCCTAATGGAGACTTGAAGTATATAACTATCGGGAAAGCAGTTGGTTTTGATGAAGTTATGAAAGATATAAGGAAATATTTTTCATCTAACAGCATCAAGTTTCTAAACATAAAATTCAAGGGATAAAACTCATAAACTTAGACACGCATGCAAGAATGCGCGCGCAGATCAGAAAGATTATTTACTCTTACGAAAGTAATCAGCTATAATTT
>CAYGCU010000132.1:0-2677 GCA_964348475.1 uncultured Candidatus Bathyarchaeia archaeon | reverse complement strand
GGGTGTGCACTGTTTTGGCGAAGTCGGGGGCTGTTAGGGGCACGTATCGCCTGAGAGAGTTTGAGCTGATAGCGGGTGTGGACAAAACCAGGACGGTTCACAAGGAGCACGGCTGCACGTATCATGTGGACCTGTCTAAAGTCTACTTCTCACCTAGATTGTCTCACGAGCACGATCGAGTTGCATCACAGGTTAGAGAGGGCGAAACCGTTGTGGATATGTTTGCTGGAGTTGGACCCTTCTCCATCCTGATCGCGAAGAAGTGAAGAAACGTTCGGGTGTATTCTATTGATGTAAACCCGAACGCGGTGCGTTATCTGGAGAAAAACATAGCTGTGAACGGCGTGGAAACGAAGGTTGCACCGATTCTCGGTGACGCGAGGCAGATTGTTGAGGAGAGGCTGACGGGAGTTGCAGACCGTGTTATCATGAACTTACCCGAGAGGGCACTAGAATACGTTGACGTGGCTTGTAAAGCCATTAAGACTGAGGGCGGTATTGTACACTATTACGAATTCACAGATGAGCCGGGTCCCTTAGACGCGGCGAAAAACCGGTTGATCGAAGCCGTGAAGCAGTCTGGTCGCAACGTTAAGGAGGTCTTATTGGCGAGAACTGTTCGAGTGACCGCGCCCTACGTTTGGCAGGTAGCCGTAGATGCCGAGGTTCGGTAGTCCTCCACCATTAACGTTATTTTAATCTCGTGAAGGGGGTCCTGCATCTTCTCAACAAGCTCTCTTGAGAGGTCGCTGGCAGCCTTGTCCGCCCTCACCGCCACTGTTCGACCACAAACATACCCGCTCTTCCTCACCACCAAATCCGTTGGGTGAGTGAATGAGATTTGAGGGCTTCCCCTTGCTCTAACGACTTCCTTTACTTCACCAACTTCAATTGTTATTGTTATTCTTGCACTCTTCTTTTTGACAGCTTCCTTAAACCTTGGATTCAAATCTGCCGCACCCTTCGTGGCACCTACAGCAATGACGCAGTCGCCGCGCCTCGTAAGCGTTGTTTCCTTTGTGATCTCAAATGTCGTCTTATGAGTGGATTGAATGTTCTCGTGTCCAAGCGCATCGACAACCTCGGTTATTCTCAAGACCTCTACCTTCATATAAGGGGGGTATAGGGGGCTATCAGAAAAGAAATCTACTCAAGAACCTCTATGGAGTCTACCTTTCCATCCCCATCTAGGTCAAATCCCTGAATCACGGTCGCAAACCTCTTCTCATCAACGAAATTCTTTAGAGCTTCCTTCCAGAACTTGGCGAGAGCTATCACACAAGCCTTGGTTCCAACCGCTTTGTTACCCGCAAGAACGATGATCCTTTTTTCCTTGTTCCAAGGGTTAACTATTCTCGCTATCATCCCTATAGCGTCACTGGTGTAAACATTCCCGGTTTTTTCAGAAACCAAACCACCGAGAAGAAAGCCGTGCTCAGAGGGCATCATGTTAAACCGTACCGGCAGAAACTCGTTGACCTCTTGAGTGATCAGGTTTGTTCCAGGACCACCCACTAGAATCAGGTTGTTGTCTTCTTCTTTCTCCGCCTTAACGTCTACATCCAATTTCACCGTGAAATCCTCTGGCAACTCCAAGAACTGGCCAAGGAAAAGAGCCAAGTAGGAGGCGTAGTGGCCGTCCCTCGCCCTAGCTTTAAAGGGGCCGTGAGGGTCAGGGCTACCGACCACGATCTTTCCATCGAAGCTGCCATCTTCTAGAAACGGACTGAAGAACCGCCTCATTTTTTCGTCAATGCTGGAAATCGAGATTGTTTTGACCCTTCGATAGCCAAAGGGAAGGTCAACTCCGAAGGCAGGGAAGGAAGTTTTGTAATACTTTGCAGTGGCTCCCTTCTTTTTCTCCTCTCTAACCGCTCTCACTACACCAGCCTTTGCAAGCCTTCTGATGTGATAGTAAACTTTCTGCTCGTGTACATTCAGTTTTTTTGCGATTTCCATTGGATACATCTCCTTATCGCCGAGAAGCGCGAGAATCTTCCAACCGAGCTTACTCAAAACAGCTTTGAGCCTTTCAGGATCCTCGAAGATGGCGATCTCCTTGATCTCGCGTCGCCCTTTCCTGCCTTTAAGCAACAGCCTTTTCTTCATGTCTCCTTAACTAGAAAGAGTTCCTTTATAAACATTTTTTTAGTAGTTCCGGCTTCGAATTAATGGCACCTCTCTTTTTCCGACGCTATACATTCGCCGAGATGTTTACCCTAGTGAAGATATCCCCGCAAAACTCCCATTTTTTCTGTTGGGATCATAGTGCTTCGCCTTGCTTAAACGTCTGGGTGGTCGCCCAAAGAGATGACTTAACGAACTGTTCAAAATGCGCGGGTATAGGCAAAAGAAGTTTTTGCAATACGGATTTCAACGTCATAACCTATTTTTGTTCTTCATATGAAAATTAAGGTGAGGAAAAAAAGGATGGCTGATACATCTCAGGAATTGGAAAGGCTTCAGAAGCTGAGAGCCGAATTGGAGAGTAGACTAGCAGCGGTTGACGACGAACAAAAAACTGTGGAAGAAAACGTAAAGATCCTTAGAGAAAAAGCGACGATCCGGGAATTGGAGAAAAAGGTGAAAGAAAAACGAGATATAGTTGCCAGTCTTCGTATAGAGAAAAAGGAACTAGAAGACAAATTGAAAGAACCAAACAAGTTGTCAATGTCGG
>CAYGCU010000131.1:0-2698 GCA_964348475.1 uncultured Candidatus Bathyarchaeia archaeon | reverse complement strand
CGGCATCACCAAAGAATTCCGGATCGTCCTTGTCTACCAGTACTTGGTTCACTACCGCCAAGACCGGTGTCTCTATTCCTTCATCTTTTAGGCAGTTCATTAATGTTTGTTGTAGCATGTAGCCAATCTGTCCTTGCGTCATGGCTCCAACTATATCCATAGTTTGAGGAGGCACAAGACGTTTGGCTTCTTCTTGTTGTATCATAAGGTTGCCGACTTGTGGGCCATTGCCATGGGTTATTATTAGTCTATCGCCTTTTTCCATCATCCTCACTATCTGTGCGAGAAGCTTGCAAGTTGTATAACAATTCTTGAACTGTTCCTTAGTAGTTCCTTTCTCATATGCTTGCTTAATCGCGTTGCCACCAAAAGCAACTAGAATTCTTTTAACCATTTTTGCTGGTTCTCCAGTTTAGTTGGGGATAAGCATAAGACGCCTAACGTCAAGATAAATATCTTATTGTTTTCATACAGCTTTCTAATTTATGGAAACTTTGAATACGCTTCTTTCTTTCTAACAAGCGTTTGTTCATGCATGCAAGAAGCGCTTAGAGATATGAGCAAACTGCTGTTTCGGCGCGCGCTAGAATCCCTCGATCTGCTTCGGGAAGTAATCCTCGCAGGCACCCTCACGATACACGTCAGCCGTCGCGCAGTGCAGACCACCGCCAAACGGCGCCACAGCCAAGAACGGGACGGAGATGACATCAAAGCCCAACTTTTCAAGCTGCTTAATTTGGGCGGTCTCTTCGGCTTCCACGCACACCGTCTTCGAATCGAGCATGAGGACGTTCATAGAGAGCCAGACGCTACAGTAGGAAAGCTTGTATTTCTTGTCATGAGCCGGGGGCGCGCAGTCGACGATTTCCCAGTCATTCTTCTTGAACAACTCCTTTAGCTTGGGTGTTAGAGGAACACGTTTCCTGTTGCTGAGCGCCAGCCCGGGACGAAGTGGAACAAAGGTGGCGTCAATGTGCATCGGCGCCTCCTCCTTGAACGTCACCTCATGAATGCGATGGTTGGGGAAGTGACGTCGCAACCAGCTGATGCCACCAGCGTTGGTGACTGTAGACCGCTGAACAAACAGGTCCTTCCCGAACCGAGCGACATCCGCGGCGTCGAAAAGCGGTTCAGCCTCGGTCAGGACCCAATCCTTCGCATACGTGTGCTTGATTTGCTCCTCCTTGCTTTTCGCGTTGAATTCGTTCCAGAAGTTCTTCTTGTAGGTGCGTTCGGTCAAGCGGGGTTTCGGCGCTGCCTCCCATCGGAAGTTCGGATCCTCCTTGAAATACCGCTCCAGAAGCGGTCGATAGCAGAGATACTCATACCATCGACTCCGGAAGGACATGGTCGCCTCGAGGATCTCGTTGCCGACTGTCAGCAGCAAGTCACGAGGAGGCATGCACCCAAACATGCTCTTCTGTTTCCAGTCCGGGGTTTGCACTTGCTGGCTAAAATCCAGTGGTGTGGGGCGATCGACACGGATGCCCCGGCGCTCTAGGAGCTTGGCGAAGTTGTCCAATTGCTCCTTGGCCTTCTCTTCCATGTCCTTGGGCAGCCGATCGTACTTCCCCAAGGGGTAGCCATATTCAGGCCAATCGCGCTGAATGGCTAGTTCCGGTGCCTGTACCATAGTGCCATCGGCTCGCCCGAGAATCACGTGCTTCAAAGGATCCCACTCGTTCCAAGAACATACGACTGTCTTCTTGTTCTCTTTGGACATGGAGCATTTCCACCAATCTACTGAATCTTTACATTTTCCTGTTGGCTCGTTCTTAAGGATTTAGGTAGAATCAAGACTGATGTTTCTGCGCGCGCATCCATACGAACCTTATGTAGCGAGTTGCAACAACTCCGAGACGTACAGGCAAATCTCTTTGTGCAAAGGGCTGGAAAGCCTCTTAAGCGAAGGAAACGAGAATAAACAGTTATTGCGTGAAAAGGGGAAGCAAAAGGTGGTTAAAGAAGAAACTGTTAACAAATATATCGCGAAAACGCCAAAATCAAAGAAGTTGTGGGAAGAAGCCACAGAAGTTATCCCCGGCGGAATTGGAAGCTCTGTGCGCTATTTCAAGCCGTATCCATTCTTCATCAGCAAAGCAAAGGGCAGCAAAGTCTGGGATGCCGATGAAAACGAGTACATAGACTTCATAATGGGTTACGGCATCAACATAACTGGACACGCCCACCCGACAATAGTGAATGCCGTAGAAGAACAAATGGCAAAGGGCAGCGTATACACGATGCCCCACGAAAAAACAGCGTTATACGTGAAGGAACTGTTAAGACGCTTTCCCATGATGGACATGTTCCAAGTGGCTAACTCAGGCACTGAGGCCACTATGCATGCTATAAGGGTTGCCAGAGCCTACACGGGCAAGGATAAAATCGTAAAGATGGAAGGGTGTTATCACGGACAACACGACTACCTTCTCATCAGTGTCGATCCGCCTAGAGCAAAGGCTGGGCCAAAATGGGCGCCCACACCCTACATGCAATCCGAGGGAATTCCCAGAGACACCGTTAAAAACACCCTCGTGGCACCTTTCAACGATGCGGAGGCTATGGAGAACCTTTTCAAAAAGCATGAAGGCGAAATCGCTGCGGTGATAATTGAACCTGTAATGCTGAATTCTGGAGTGGTTCTTCCAAAACGCGGCTACCTAGAGAGTGTCCGAAAACTAACAGAGGAGTACAA
>CAYGCU010000130.1:0-2703 GCA_964348475.1 uncultured Candidatus Bathyarchaeia archaeon | reverse complement strand
GTAAAGTTTATTAGTAGGCTCTGTGGTTACGTTGATAGCTCCTCAAAAATAAATCGGGGAGCAACATTCGGAGGCCCAGCTTTTCGGGTTGGATGACCGACCCAGTGGGGGAAACTCCCAGTTTGAATGAAATCACGCTAAGCTCCATGATGCTTAATGTCATTAGTAAAGGTAAATTTGTGGGTGGTTAAATCACATTGGAAATCTCACACGACGATCTTCTCCTCCTGCAAAAGGCTTTCTTCAAGGAGAGAGGACTGGTTAGGCAACACCTCGACTCTTACAACGAGTTTTTTGAACAGGGCCTCCAAGAGGTTATAGACGAGGTCGGCGAGATCGAAATCGAGGTTCCAGAGAGCCCATACAAGATAAAACTCAACCAAGTTTGGATCATCGACCCCCAATCAAGAATCACAGGCCCCTACATCACCGAGGTCGACGGCACCAAACATGAAATCTACCCTATGGAGGCACGCTTTCGAAACCTAACTTACGCCGCACCTATTTCTCTAGAGATGACGCCGATAGTCGACGGCAGGGAACTGGAAACCGAACTTGTTCTAATAGGCGACCTCCCAGTAATGCTAAAGTCTAAGCTCTGCACCCTCTCGCAACTTCTCCCTGAAGAGCTGGTTGAACATGGAGAGGACCCAAACGACACAGGCGGGTACTTCGCTGTCAATGGTTCTGAACGCGTCATCGTCGCCATGGAAGACCTAGCTCCAAACCGTATTCTGGTGGACATTGACACGCGTGGCGCAGCACCCGTGTATCAAGCCAAGATCTTTTCCACCACAGTTGGCTTCAGAGCGAGAATCGAGTTGCGAATGAAGTCGGACGGCACGATCTACGTCTCCATGCCCGGAGTCCCCACGGAAATCCCCTTCGTAATTCTGATGCACGCCCTCGGATTAGAATCTGACAAAGAAGTAGCTGAGGCTGTTTCTCCAGAGAAAGCCATACAAAACGAGCTTGAGTCGTCATTTGAAAAGGCTGTCGGTATGGACACCGTCCAAGATGCCGTAATGTACATCGGGAGCCGCGTAGCCCACGGGCAGGTGGAAGAGTATCGACGCCAAAAAGCTGAGAGCATTCTCGATCGAAACTTTTTACCCCATGTTGGCCGTACCGCCGAAAAGCGCGGTGATAAGGCACTATTCCTAGGGGAGATGGCCTGCAGAGTTATTGAATTGAAGCTCGGAAAAAGGAAAAGCGACGACAAGGATCACTTCAAGAACAAACGCTTAAAGCTCGCTGGGCCCCTGCTCGCTGACCTTTTTAGAGTCGCCTTCAGGAACTTATGCCGCGACATAAAGTATCAGCTTGAGCGGATGGGTTTCAAACGACAAATGATCACAGTTTCCACTGCGGTTCGCCCTGGAATCGTAAGTGAGCGTCTTAAGCACGCACTTGCAACCGGCAACTGGGGGCGGGGACGTGTCGGCATCACGCAGCTCCTTGATCGAACGAACCATCTCTCGACCCTGAGCCACCTACGCAGACTACAGTCGCCGCTCAGTCGCAGCCAACCCAACTTTGAGGCGAGAGACTTGCATCCAACCCACTGGGGAAGGTTGTGTCCGAACGAAACGCCGGAAGGATCAAACTGTGGTTTGGTGAAGAATCTCGCTCTCGCTGCCTGTATCTCTGTGGGCACAAACGCTGAAAATGTGAAGCAAACCATTTATCGAACGGACGTGATTCCTATTGGAGAAGCAAACAAGAACCTGCGGACTACCGGCACCAAAGTGTTCGTGGACGGAAAACTCGTCGGCTACTCCGCGTCACCGCGAGAGCTGGTCGCTGAACTAAGAACAAAACGTAGGAATGGCGAAATATCCACCGAAGCCAACTTCGTTCATTTCTCCAAGAGTGAAAGTGTAAAAGAAGAGATTTATGTTAACTGTGATCAGGGACGTGTGCGTCGACCTCTTGTAGTTGTTGAAAACGGCGTACCCAAACTGCAACTCGAGCACGTCGAAAAAATCCGTTCAGGAGAATGGGCATGGGACGATCTTGCAAGGCGAGGCATCATCGAATACATCGACGCCGAAGAAGAGGAAAACGTGTTTGCAGCACTGAATTTTGAAGGTGTCAAACCTGAACACACTCATGTGGAGATCGCGTCTTACACCGTTCTTGGAATATGCGCCTCAGTCATACCATACGCTGAGCACAATCAGTCCCCACGCAACTCTTACGAGGCCGCTATGGCGAAGCAAGCGCTCGGGATACAAACAACCAACTTTATCCTCCGGGTGGACTCGCGTTCCCACATTCTACATTACCCGCAAAAGCCTTTGGTTGACACAAAACCTATGGGCATTATAGGTTATGACCTTCGACCCTCGGGGCAAAACTGCGTTGTTGCTGTCATATCGTTTGAAGGATACAACATGGAAGACGCCATCATCTTCAACAAGGCATCTATTGAGCGCGGTTTGGTGCGGTCCACGTTTTATCGAATTTATGAGGCAGAGTGCCGCCAATACCTCGGCGGACTGAGAGACCGATTTGTAACGCCGGAATCGGGAATTCGGGGATATCGAGGCGAACAATACTATCGCCTCTTAGAAATGGACGGTGTCATCGGTCTGGAATCGGAAATCGCCGGCGGCGATGTCCTCATAGGAAGAACGAGTCCACCGAGATTCCTCGAAGAATACAAGGAGTTCGAGGTCAAAGGACCAACAATGAGAGACA
>CAYGCU010000129.1:0-2724 GCA_964348475.1 uncultured Candidatus Bathyarchaeia archaeon | reverse complement strand
CTTCGTGACGAGTGTGAAACTGCCTTACGGAACGCTTTGAAAAAGGTGTACTCTCAGATTTCTTTTCCTCCTATTACGCTGGAATATCCGCCGAGTCCTGAGTTCGGCGAACTGGGTTCTTCGATGTGCTTTGAACTTGCTAAACAAACCGCGAAGAAACCTCGTGAAATGGCTGACAAAATTGCGAAGATTATCGACGTTTCGCGGTTCCCACTGATCCTGTCTGTCGAAGCGGCTGGAGGAGGATACGTCAACTTTCACGTGAACCTTGCAGGGTTCTCCCGTCTAACCCTCGAGTCAGCTAGGACTCTAAACTCAAAGTACGGATACGTGAGAGTGGACGAGCCCAAAAAAATTGTGGTGGAACACACCAGCGTAAACCCCATCCATCCAATTCACATCGGACAGGCAAGAAATCCTGTGCTGGGTGACGCGCTCGCCCGTATCCTAAAGGCTCGCGGACACACAGTTTTTCGACACTACTACGTCGATGATGTGGGACGTCAATCAGCAGTCATCGCCTACGGATACGAGAAGCTTGGTAAACCGAAACCCAAGGGAAAGCCTGACCACTTCATTGGCGTGATTTACACGATAACGAGTTGCATAATGGAGGTCCATCGACTCAAGAAGGAGATAGAACAGGCAACTGAAGAAACCTCAGAGCTGCAACAACAACTGGACGATTGGATGTCCGTGGCTGAGGACCTTAAAAGCAAGTTTCCCGAACTCTTCACCCAACTTCTAGCCAAGATTAACAAAGACGAGGATCCCGAGTCTAAAGTGAACAGCCTAATCAGTGAATACGAATCCGGTGAGGAAAAGACTAAGCAACTCGTCAGAGAAGTTTGTCAACTGTGCATGGAAGGGTTCAAGGAAACCCTCAGCAGAGCGGAAATTTTCTATGACTCTTGGGATTGGGAGAGCGATGTCGTTTGGAGCGGCGACGTTGTGCAAGTTCTGGATAAATTGAAGACTACTCCGTACGTATTTGAGTTGGGCGGAATCTCGGAGTTTGAGGCTGACAAGGTGGCCAAGGACCTAAACCTCAAGCAAAAGCTGGGTTTGATGGAGAACTACGAGCTTCCGTCCCTAACTCTTGTAAGGGCGGACGGCACCACCCTCTACACTACCCGCGACATTGCGTACAGCCTGAGGAAGTTTCAGGAAGCTGAGAGGGTGATTAACGTAATCGGGATGGAGCAGACGCTTGCTCAGATGCAGTTGAAGCTGGCTCTGTACGCTCTGGGACATGCGGATCAAGCGGAAAGTCTGACTCACTTTGCCTACAATTTAGTTAGGCTTCCAGGCTATCGAATGTCGAGTCGAAGGGGCCGCTACATCACTCTAGACGAGGTTGTGGACGAGGCAGTTAAAAGAGCATACGAAGAGGTTTGCAAGCGTTCTCCACATCTTTCAGACGAGGAGAAGCATAGAATATCTAACTTCGTGGGCATAGGAGCCGTGAAATACGCTCTCGTGGAGGTGGATCCAGCCAAGCCCGTGGTCTTCACTTGGGATCGGGTGCTGGACTTCGAAAAGAACAGTGCCCCCTATATCCAGTATTCCCACGCTAGGGCCTGCAGTATTCTGAGGAAAGCCTCCAGAGAACCCGAAGAACCCGATTACTCCCTACTAGTGGCCCCTCTGGAACGTGACATAGTTTTAACTCTGGCCCGTTTCCCTGAGGTTTTTGTGGATGCAGCTGAAAGCCTTAGGCCTAACGTGATAGCTGACTTCGTCAACGGCCTAGCGGACAAGTTTAACACTTTTTACAACGCGTTGCCCGTGATAAGGGCTGAGCCGCTGGGGTTGAGTGACGCTAGGCTTGCTCTCGTTGACGCCGCGAGGATGGTTTTCAGAAACTCCCTTAACCTGCTCGGAATAGAGGCTCCTGAAAGAATGTAGATTATGACTTCAGCACCACGCTGGCTCACTTACGAATCTCCTCCATTATGGCAACCGCTGTGCTCGTTCCAATTCTGTTGGCTCCGGCGCGGATCATTGCTAACGCGTCCTTGAGAGTTCGTACTCCTCCAGCTGCCTTGACTCCCATGTGTTTGCCAACGGTTTCACGCATAAGCTGAATGTCCTCCACGGTGGCTCCTCCGACAAGCCCTGTTGAGGTTTTCACGAAATCGGCTCCTGCTTCCTTGGCGATTTTGCAGGCTAACACCTTTTCCTCGTCAGTTAAAAGTGCAGTTTCAATGATCACCTTCACTGTTATGTCTCCGTGTGAACGTTTGACATCCGCAGCCGCTTCAATATCCTTTCTCACTGCTTCATAATCCCCTGACTTCAACGCGCTTAGGTTTATCACCATGTCTATCTCTCGAGCCCCATTTTCGACTGCCCTCCAAGCTTCAAACGCCTTTACTTCAGGCAGAGTGACACCGAAGGGAAAGCCAACAGTGGAACAAACCTTTACGTCGGTTCCTTTCAGTAGTTGTGCAGCCAGCGAAACGTACGTGGGGTTAACGCAGGCACAGCAAAAACCGTGCTTTTCAGCCTCTCCACACAGTTTTTTGACGTCTTCTTTGGTGGCGGTGGGCTTCACCAGCGTGTGGTCAATCATCTTTGCCAGTTGTCCCCTCGAGATTCCCATAATCCGCACCTTCAGAAATCATAAGTATGCGCTTAAAGGGTACCTAAATGTTTTGAGGGATCGTGGCGGGCCCGCAGGGATTTGAACCCTGGTTCTCCGGCTCCGAAGGCCGGCGCCTT
>CAYGCU010000128.1:0-2733 GCA_964348475.1 uncultured Candidatus Bathyarchaeia archaeon | reverse complement strand
CACCATCCTCTTCGGGAATAACCTTTTCTGAGGCGAAAGCAATAGAAAAACGCCGAAAAAGCACAATATTAATACTGCCAGACGATCAGTATGAGGCAAAAGAGAACAGCTTAAGGATGAAGGGGCAGTGAAGATTTGGGTAAGGTGCGGCCGGAACGGGTGAAGAGTGTAGCTCGAGAACTGGTGAAACGATACCCTGACAAATTCACGACTGACTTCGAAGATAACAAAAAGCTCGTTGAATCTCTTGTCAACATCTCCTCAACAAAGTTAAGAAACAGAATAGCCGGCTACATAACTCGATTGTTAGCCGTCACGCAGGCCGCTGAAACCGAAGAAACGGAATAATGTCCCCCGCTATGAGAGAGAATTAACATAACAGTTACAACTAACAAGAAGAGACTAAATATGTCGATGATAAACGACTACCAAAAAGGCTGGGCCTTACGCTATCTCAGAGAGGCAAAGGCAGAACTAATAGCGGCTCAAAAAACGCCCTACATGGCTCCAAGCTTAATCTTGGAAGCCATGAAAAAAGCCCAAGCAGCAATCTATTTCAGCTTAGGCGACCCCTCTTCCATCGAGACAATCGTCCGCCAAACCATACACAAGAAACGGCTGGTTGAAGGCCCTGTTCTGAAATGTCTCGTTGAAATTGAACGAACAATCCGAGAAGTCGCACGAACCGCGGAATCAGAACGCGAGAAGGCGTTCAAGCAGGCAGATGATCTTGTTCAAACCGCAGAAGACATCGTGGAACTATTCACAGGCGAAAGAGCAGATTGACCGACTGAGCCGGCGAACAGTGGGAGGACTATGGTTATTAGCGTCAAGGTGAGGCTCATGGGGGTCTTCCGAGTGCTCTCTGGAAAAAGCGGGCTTCCAGTGGAACTGGAGGAGGAGCCGGCAATTGTTAGAAAAGTGATTCAGAAGCTTGTTGAAACGTTTTCACGCGAATTCCAGGAGACGCTAATTGACCCAGAGCTGAAAGACCCGCGGCCAAACGCTCTGATCCTCGTCAACGGAAAAGAAATCAGCGTTCTAGAAGGGCTAGAAACAGAGGTTAAAAAGGGAGACGAAATCGTTTTAGTCCCTGTTTCACACGGCGGTTAAAACGGCAAAACCCAATTTTCCTCTTGACGGCTCGTTATTTTTTGCACACACACTTTATTATCGCTGGGCAAGCCAAACATCCGTTTGGAACCGGAGCGTTTTTTGGAAGAGTTCTCAGATGACCGAGGTCGTATGGACATCCTTGGGGAGCTACCTCCTTAGCGCTCTTGGAGGCTTTAATCGAGACGGACTCTAGACCTCTCTCGTTTCTAACTATGATGTCCAGTGGAGAGTGGCAGTGAGGACAGGCGTAATAGGTCTCCCGAGGCATCTTTGAAGAGTCTATCAACATGAGAGGTTTTTGAATGGTCTTTTTACACTCGATGTAGGGACAGGTAAGAATTTCGGGTTTATCCATTGCTTTTCGCTTGCCATCAGTGGATTGCCAATAAATATATTAAATCTTAACAGTTAATAAGCATTTTCTTGCTGTTGTTCAACAAACATACACTGAAAGCTTAGCCAACTGAACACGTGGACACGCGCGCGCAAAGGGAACTAACCTGCAAGTAAACTAACGTTGCCTATCCTAACGTTTCTTAAGTGTTCTTCGGCGGCATCTCGACATTCGTAGGCAAGTTCCCGGCTTGTTGTGGGCAAGTCTGTGAGGACATATTGAGGATAAAAAGCCAACAGAGTGTAGGGGATTCTTGGATCTACCCCAGCTATGAAACTTGCTAGGCCGCGAACCTCTTCAACATCCACGTATCCTGGAACCAGCAGGGTGCTGGCGGTTAGGATGGGCAGTTCGGAGCGCTCTTTGAAAAACTTCTCGCCAATCGTTCGGAAGTTTTGGAGAGTGGGCACGTTAGAAACTCCGCACAGGGCCTTGTTTAGGTTTTCATTCCAAGTCTTCAGGTCGAACTTGACGTTTCCGCCGCTTTTTAAAGAGAGCTCAGCCGCCTTTATGGCGAGTTCTCTTTTCCAGTATCCGTTTGTCTCCCAGCAAATTCTGAAGATGCGCTTTTCGTTTCTCGCCTTTTCCAACGCTAAGCGGCTTGTTTTTAGAGCGTGCAGCATCTGCACTGAGGGATCTCCTCCGAAAAAACATACACATGAGACATGGGCGTCAGCCTTAGCTGCTAAGCTCTCAGCGCTCATCACTGGCTGAAGGTTAGTAGCTAGGTTCCGGTAGTGCCAGTTCTGACAGAAAAGGCAGTCGAGGCTGCAGCTTCCGTAGAAAACGGCGAGGTTGGCGTAGTCTGTTTCTGCGCCTCGCTTGTAGGAGTATTTTGGGTAGCCTGCGCCGGTGCATCCCGGGCAGAACCACCAAGCGACGCAGTTGGTAGGTAGTGGATCGTAGTACCACTCGAGGATTCCTTTTTCCGGGGTTCCTCCCATTCGGACTAGTCGGTTGTTTATGTTGAAGACTAGGCCGCAGAAGCCTTTGCCGTTGACCGGGATTTTGCAGTCGTTAGAGCACATGCCGCACGGGATTCCGTTGGGTTCTTGTGGTGGTTTTGGTGGCAGACCAAATTTTTCTCGGGTTTGTGTGTGAACTTTGTCCGTTATTTCTAGTGCTTCCTGTGGTTTTTTTCGGATGCATCGTAGGCAGACTCCAAGCTGGCTTGAGGTTGCGGGGGAGTGTTCATGGCAGATTTGGCATTTTCCCAAGGTTTG
>CAYGCU010000127.1:0-2741 GCA_964348475.1 uncultured Candidatus Bathyarchaeia archaeon | reverse complement strand
TCTGTCAAAATCTTTTCCCTGAGTTCTTCTAGTTCGCACTTGCTCTTGGAAACGTCGGCTATGGCGAACCACTCCGCCGACTCTCCTCTTCGCAGGGTTCTTGACTCGGTGGACAACAGGTCCACTCCTTGTTCCGCCAACACGGCTGCGGCTCGTGCAAGTGCGCCCGGAACATCTCGGAACGTGATGCGAAATTCTACTAGTCGAGCTTCTGGGTCTGCGAAAGGAATAATCCGAACTTCCTTGTTGTCCAGATCGGCTATCAACATAACGTACATGCCTTCGGACAGCCTAACAGCGTCTCGGATAGACGATGGCATGGTTACTCTTCCCCTAGAATCTATTCGAACTATTTCCGACATCCGCATGGTTTTCGGCCTCATATTAATTGAAGATCAGAAACCTTTATAAGTTGTGTGTATAATATGGGTCTTAACCCACAAGTTGCCCACGGAGGCTGAAAACCACGAGTCGGAGGAGTGACGTTCATAAGACTACAGACGCCGAAGGGAACCAAGGATTATCTGCCCCCAGAAGTTGAGCGCCACAGATACGTTGAACAGAGGCTGAGAGAAGTTTTCAAACTCTGGGGCTACCAGGAAATCCGCTCCCCAGCCATCGAACTCGTTGAAGTTTTGTCCACAGGAGTGGGATCTGAGCTAATTGACAGCATGTTCAAGTTTCAGGACTTTGACGGAAAAATCGTTGCGCTGCGGGCCGAGATGACAGCGCCCGCAGCAAGAATCGTGACCTCCAAGATGCTTGAGGTTCCGAAGCCTATCCGGCTGTTTTATGTGTCCAACGTTTTCAGGTACAGCCAGTCATACGTCGAGAAAGAAAGGGAGTTCTGGCAGGCAGGCGTCGAACTCATCGGATGCAATACCCCCGAGGCTGACGCAGAGGTGTTGTCTCTGCTAGCCTTATCCCTAGAGAAGCTCGGCTTGGAAGGAGTGCGGATTGACGTTGGACACGCTGGTCTGCTAAAAGACCTGCTAAGGGCTACGGGCTTAGACAAGGAGAAGAAAGATTTTCTTCAGGACCTCCTAGGATATCGAGACGAGGACCGACTTGAAGAATTCATGGACCAAAACAATCTCTCCTCCGGTTTGATAGAAGCCTTTCTACGGCTCTCCCGCTGCAGACGACTAGATGAACTCTCATCGGTGTCACTAGAGCCGTCAAAATATGGGAGGACAGGAGACTACCTTAGAGCCCTTCTAGAGGTTAAAGACACTCTTGTTGATTATGGTATTGAGAACCTCTTGTTCTTCGACTTCTCTTTGGTTAGAAAGATCGAGTACTACACCGGAATCGTGTTTGAGGCTTCTGTTCCGAATCTGGGTCTTCCGTTGGGGGGAGGGGGAGGATACGACAACCTCATAGAAAAGTTTGGAAAACAGAAGACTCCGGCAACAGGCTTCGCAGTGGAGATTGAAAAGTGCTTGCGCGCTCTCATAGCCCAAGGCTTCCAACCGCTAGGGCAGCGCAAAGTCAAGGTTCTTGTAGCGTCCAGATTTAGAGACTCCGCGATAAGAGCGGTCGAAGCATTTCGTGGCATTGGCGTAACCGCCTTGTTAGACGTGACGAGAGGTGGCAGGAAAGAAGCTCTTGAATACGCAAATCGTAGTGGAATACGCTATGTGGTCTTCGTGGACTCTTCCCTTGAAAAGCCTGCAACTATATACGACACTCGTTTGAAAACCGTAAAAAACATGGCGATTGAAACTTTTCTGCAAAGTGTGGAAGCCGATCAAAAATGAAGAGGAAGATTCGCATAGCGATACCAAGCAAGGGTAGACTCAGCCAACCGTCAATTCGAGCGCTACAACATGCTGGCATAAACATACTGAGGAAAGAGAGAACCTACGTTTCCGAAACCTCTGACCCCAGATTCGAGGCAGTCTTCGCGAGAGCCTTCGACGTGCCCATATACATCCAGTACGGTGCTGCAGACCTCGGCCTGACGGGTCATGATGTCATCCTTGAAAGGAAAGCCGACGTTCACGAACTGTTAGACCTTGGCTTCGGGAAGAGTCGACTTGTAGTAGCGGTTCCTGAGAAATCGGCGGTCAGCTCCATAAAAGATGCCCCAGCGGTGGCAAGGGTCGCAACTGAGTACCCAAACCTATGTCAGAAATACTTTGAGGGTTTTGGAAAACAGGTGGAAATTCTAGTGGTTCGCGGAACTGCTGAGTTGGCGCCTAGACTTGGATTAGCGCAGATAATTGTGGACATCGCGGAAACAGGGGAAACGTTGCGGAGAAACAAGCTAAAGGTGATCGCCACCATTCTCGATTCGTCGTGTAGACTGGCATGCAACAGGATTGCCTACAGGGTTTTCGAGAGTGAGATCAACGAGCTTCTCGGCAAGTTGAGGAGTGGAGGGACTTCAACGAAATGAAAGTTATGACCAGTCGAGAGTTTAAGGGAGAAGTGTTAAACCAAATCGTGAACAGAGGGAAAACTGACTTCTCCTCCGTCTCCTCGTCGGTTCAAGAGATAATAGAGGCTGTTAGGAAAGAAGGGGACGAGGCCGTTCTACGCTACACTGAGAAGTTTGACAACGTACGCCTACCTCAATCAAGATTGAAAGTCACTGAGAAAGAGGTCAAAGAGTCGTATCAAAAGCTGAAGAGAGATCAGATCGAGGCGTTAAGGAAAGCCGCAATCAACATCATCCGCTTCCACGAGGAGCAGATCAGCGATGTCTGGTCTCTACGGGTTGCGAGAGGAGTAACTGT
>CAYGCU010000126.1:0-2767 GCA_964348475.1 uncultured Candidatus Bathyarchaeia archaeon | reverse complement strand
TGTGGAAGGTGCTCAAGCAGTTGTCCTATCGCGAGACTAACCAAAGAACATAACCCAAGGCGACTGATGGAAATGGTCATTTTGGGCTCTCGATCCGAAGTTTTACCTCAAAAACTGCCATGGTACTGTTTGTCATGCTTTACATGCTTGGATAGATGTCCCCAGGGCGGCGATGTTGGTGAAGTGATGTTTGCGATCAGGAACCTGGCTGCAAGGGAGGGCAACATACCCGCCGGAGTTGTTACTCAAGCGAGAAGCCTCATCGAAACAGGGCGTGTCGTAAACCCAGTCAAGACAATTGTTAATAGAAGAGAAAAGCTGGGGTTGGTTAAGATCCCTCCAACAGGATTAGATGAGGTTCAAAAGATTTTGAAAAGGACGACGCTTAACAAAAAAATAGGTCTCAGATAGGCTGGTGAGAAAAAATGAAGTACGCTTTCTTCTTGGGTTGTCTGATTCCCGCGAGAGAACTCAGCTATGAGGTCTCTGTTAGAAAAGTTTTGCCAGCCCTGGGCGTGGAGTTGGTAGAGATGAAAGAAGCCAACTGTTGTGCGCCGTTTAGCATCCAGTCGCTGGACCACGCAAGTTGGATGGCGCTGGCAGCAAGAAACCTCTGCATTGCAGAGGAGATGGGACTCGACATTTTAACCTTGTGCAACGACTGTTACGAGTCGCTCTTGATGGTGAACAACATCTTAAAGGGGAATGAGATAGTCAAGAATGAAGTGAACAAAGTGCTTTCAGAGGTGGGCAAGGAGTTCAAGGGAAAGACGGATGTGAAGCACATGATAGATGTGCTCTACGATGACGTGGGTGTGGACAAGGTTAAAAACGCTGTTACCGAGCCCTTCACAGAACTGAAGGTTGGAACACAGCCCGGATGCCATCTAACCAAGCCTAAAAGGTTGCATTTTGAGGTTGTAAGGGGCTTTGGTGCACTAGACGAGCTTGTGAGGGCTACAGGCGCCGAATCGATCGATTACCACCGGAAAGAAATGTGTTGCGGAGGACCCCTGCGGGGCATAAACGACGAGCTCGCCATGCAGGTGGCAAGACAAAAGCTGATCCAGCTGAAGAACGCAGAGGTGCAATGCATCGTCACGGTTTGTCCATTCTGCTACGTAGAGTTTGATTTAGGTCAACTAGAGATCAAAAGGCATTTCAAGGAAGAATACAATTTGCCAGTTTTGCACTTTATAGAGCTTCTCAGGATGGCGATGGGCATGAAATTGGAGGATTGGGAAATCCGTTCCCATAGAATTTCCTTGGACACTATCTTAGAGGGGAGAATGTAGGAGGGATGGATTTGGGAGAACCTGCCGTGGTAGTTGTGGGCGGCGGAGTATCTGGCATACAAGCGTCGTTGGACTTGGCAAACAGAGGAATCAAGGTGTATGTAGTGGAAAAGTCGCCGAGTTTGGGAGGGAGGATGGCTCAACTTGACAAGACTTTCCCCACAATGGATTGTTCAATGTGCATCCTCGCGCCGAAGATGATCGAGTGTTCCCATCACGAAAACATTCAACTGCTTACGTATTCTGAAGTGAAAGAGATCAAAGGTTCTGCAGGAAACTTTGTGGTGAAAGTTCTCAGAAAGCCTAGATATGTAGATGAAAGGAAGTGTACGGGCTGCGGAATCTGCGCTGAACACTGTCCAGTGGAGGTTCCAAATGAGTTCGACGAGGGACTTGGAATGCGAAAAGCCATTTACATGCCCCTTCCACAAGCGGTGCCGAGAGTAATGACTGTTGATAAGGTCAACTGTCTGGATTGTGGACTCTGCGAGCGAATGTGCGAAGCTAAGGCCGTAGATCTCGCTCAGCAACCACAAGAGGTTGAATTGAACGTTGGCGCAGTGATCGTTGCCATAGGCTTCGACCTTTTCGATCCGTCTGAAATTTCAGTTTATGGTTACGGACGCTACAAGAATGTAGTAACCGCTTTGGAGCTGGAGCGTCTGCTATGTGCGTCTGGTCCAACCGGAGGACACTTGATAAGGCCCTCTGACGGAAAAATACCTAGGAAAATTGCTTTTATCCAGTGCGTGGGGTCAAGGGACAGAAGATTTGGGAACACGTACTGCTCCAGCATCTGCTGTAAGTATGCGACTAAGGACGCTGTTCTGATTAAGGAACACCATCCGAAAGCGCGCGTTTCCATCTTCTACATAGACCTCCGAACGTTTGGACGGGGCTTCCAAGAGTTCATAAACAGGGCTAAGAGCGAGTACGGCATACGATTTGTTCGAAGCAGCCCAGGAGAAATTATGGAAGACCCCGAAACACGTAACCTCAAAATATGGTACGAACACACCATAACGGGTACTGTCGAAAACTTGGAGTTTGATTTAGTGGTGCTTTGTCCAGCCCTAGTTCCTCGAGCGGGCGCCAAAGAACTAGCCAAAGTCTTGGGCATAGAGGTCGACAAATACAGATTTTTCAAGGCATCAAAGGATATGACTAATCCAGTGGACACCACGGTTCCCGGAATATTTGCTTGTGGCTACTGTTTAGGACCGAAAACCGGAGACATTCCGGATTCAATTATGCAAGGCAGCGCAACAGCAGCCAGAGCGGCTGAAGTCTTAACCGCGGGGAAAACTCATGGAGGAAGAACCTAAAATCGGCGTGTTCATTTGTCACTGCGGCGTAAACATAGGCGGTGTGGTTAATGTTCTAGAGGTTACTAAATATGCGAAAACTCTGCCTAAAGTGGTGCACGCCGAAGAGAACCTTTACACCTGTTCTGAGGCTGGAATAGACAGCAT
>CAYGCU010000125.1:0-2778 GCA_964348475.1 uncultured Candidatus Bathyarchaeia archaeon | reverse complement strand
TTTCTCGCAATCGCTCGCACTGCCACTCGATGAACTTGCTGAACGTTGGGTATAGAGAAGTTGTGTGAAATTCCCTTCTCCAATCTATTGAAAAACCTAGTCGCTTCACGACTTCCCGGCTCTCATTTGTGTAATATGAAGCCATGTAAGCCGGCTCGATGAATTTTTTTAGATTTTCTTCCGAAACGCCGTCGGTCTCCCTTAAGGCTCGAATGAAATCTTCATCTCCACTCTCAACTCGTTCGCTTGCCCCGGCTATGGTCTCGCCAGTCCAGTGCCAGGCCCACGGAAACAAGACGTTGTAGCCTTGCATCCTCTTAAACCGAGCATAAGCGTCGACGCGCGTAGCCGTGAAGCCGTGGCCCACATGTAAAGGGCCGTTCATGTAGGAGAAGGGAAAAGTGACCATGCACTTTCTTCGGGTAGGATCTGGCTCTCCCTCAAAGATCCTCGCTTCTTCCCATGCTTTTCTCCATTTTTCTTCGTTGTGCTTTAGAACTTCCATGACAGCCATTGGAGGGTCTTGAGAATTAAAGGTTTTTTCAGTCTCCGAGGAGGAAACGATCCCTCATATTGGCACCGCCATGTAATGGGACAAACTTACTTTAATCTGTTGCTCTTTTCTTTACTTGTTTTCTCACGATTTCCTCAGCCTTTGCCAACGCATCTGGCACCTTCTTGACCAAGGTTCCGCCTCCTTGAGCAAAGTCTGATCTGCCGCTACCTCCGCCACCTAGCATAGATGCCGCCTCACCTGCGATTTCAGCTGAGTTTATGCCACGTTTTACCGCCTTTTTTCCAGCCATGACCACAATTCTTGCGGTTTTTCTTTCGACTCCATGAAATACTGCAACCACTTCGGGTTGCATTTTAACTAGTTCACTGGCTGTTTTGATCATGCGATCAATATCAATTTGCTCAAATTGTTGTGTCACAAACTTCACTCCATCGATAGGCTTTGTTTTCCTTAGCTCCGCACGCACCTCTGGCTCTATAGCCTCCCGCTTGGCAATTTCTTCCAAGAGGCGTTTCTTTTCACGCCGAGCTTCTTTCCATCCCTCGATGAGGCGTTCCGTAGTCTTTTCTAGTTTTTCAAGAGGCGCATTCAGTATTTCAGAAACTTTCCACAGCAATTTCTCGTTTTCTTGCACGGCTTTCAGTGCTGGAAGTCCGGCGCTGAACACGATTCGTTCAACGCCGTCCTGAATTCTCTCTGTACGAACGATTTTTATGAACCCGATTTCTCCCGTGTTTTTCAGGTGGGTTCCACCGCAGGCTTCAACGTCCCAGTCTCCGGTTTTTACAACTCGGATTTCTCTTCCCGGCACAACGCCTCCCTGATACAGCCTGAAGCCGTACTGTTTTTCCGCTTGTTCTCGGGGCATCCACGACGTTTCAACGGGTATGTTTCGTATCACCGCCTGATTCGCAAGCCTTTCAATCTCGTCAATTTCCTCTCGTGTCAGTCGTTTGAAGTGGGAGATGTCCAGTCGGGATCTCTCAGCGCCCTTTTGGGACCCTGCCTGCCAAACGTGCTCCCCTAACACTCGTCTAGCTGCTCCCATGATGACATGGGTGGAGGTGTGATGCTTCATGAAACTGCTTCTTCGTTCCCAATCGATTGTTCCTCTCACTTTGTCTCCTTCTCGAGGAACAGGACCCTTCACAACATGAACGATGACGTTTCCAACTTTTTGAACAGCCACAACCTCTGATCGTGCCTTATCAAACGTTAGGTAGCCGTGATCGGCTGGTTGCCCTCCTCCCTCGGGATAGAACGCCGTTTTCTCCAGCATCACATGCTTATCGTTTAGGACTCGGAGAACCCGTGCTTCGAATTCGGAGAGGTAGGGGTCTTCGTAGTAGAGCATCCCTGTCCCCGGAAGGTCTGAAACTTCGGCTTCCAGTTCCCTCATTTTCTCTTCCTGTCGTGGCGGAGGCGCCTGAACGTGTCTCTCAGCAACCATAGTGTAGAAGTTTTCAGGAATACCAACCTCGACCCCTTCTGTTTCAGCGGTTTCCTGAACCACTTCAGGTGGAAGCCCGTGAGAGTCGTAGAGTTCAGTCAGCGTTTCCAACGGAATTTCAGAAATTCCTTTTGATTTTAATCCTTGGGCGATTCTTTGGACAAGAGAACCTCCCCTCTTGAGAGTTTGCTCAAACTTGTCCCGCTCCACCGAGAGAATTTCCAGTATCTCGTCTCGCATTTCCTTTAGGCGCGGGAAATCTTTAGACCAAGAGGAAATTTGTAGGTCAATAATTTCGAGCAGCTTCTCCTCGATGGCGAGAACCCTTAGCAGTCGGTAGGTCCGGCGGAGCATAAGTCTGGTTAGGTATCCCTCGCGCACATTGGAGGGGACGACCCCCTCGGCGAGCATGAACGATAGGCACTTGGTGTGATCCACGACCGCAAAGGCGTTTTCAACAGGAAGAAGCGTTTTCTCAAGCTCTTCCACGCTCATGCCGACGTGTTCAGCCACCCTTTTCCGAGCCTCGGTCCGATCAGCCGTTTCTCTCAAGCTCATCATGCCGGAAAGCTCTGCCACCCTCGCAAGCAGTCGGTTGTCGACTCTGCTTATTCCCGCCATCTTGAAGACCTTGTCTAAAACCGGACCGTACACCGCATGGAAGCAACTCACTGATCCCTGTGACAGCCACGTGTACCGTTCGATTCCGTATCCCGTGTCAACCGTTCGTATAGGCAGCTCGATGAATTCGTTATCGACTACCTTGAACTTCATGAACACTAGTGTGGCGAGTTCCAGTCCCCCAACGACG
>CAYGCU010000124.1:0-2782 GCA_964348475.1 uncultured Candidatus Bathyarchaeia archaeon | reverse complement strand
TAAGAGGTTATCATGACCATGTTTACGATTGGGGCAAGAGAGCCAAGCTTGAAGACATACTTCAACTCGCAAACTCCGTTCATGAAACGTTGAAAGGTCTAAAAGTTTTATACAAATTAGAGACAGAGTAACAACTGCGCGCGTAGCTGAGATAGGCAGATGGAAAGCAGAATAGTTGTGGCAGGAGTACTGGTCCTCTTAATTGGTTCTTTCATATTTTATTGGGGATTTCGCAGTGCCAACTGGACGTTTTGGGTTTTCGGCGGTCTCGCAATAATATTAGGTTTCTTTGTCACCCTCGGAGGAATAACTTACACACCCATAGAAGAACTTTAGACGCATGCACGTGCACCTTCCTCCTTTTAAGACGCAAAACAACAAATACTCATAGGTAAAGGAAGGACAAAAACGAGGTTTCAATTGTGAAGGAAATACTGAAAAACTGGGGCAAGGAACTCTGGATAGCCCAGGAACAAGAATATGGCGGAAAAATCCTCATTGTAAAACAAAACCATCACACCTCTCAGCATTACCATAAAGACAAGAAAGAAACGATCTACTGCTTCAAAGGCGAAGTTGACATAGTCCTAAAGGACAGAGTAGCCACGCTAAAAGAAGGACAAGACATTACTCTCCCTCCAAAAACAGTTCACAGAGTCATCGGCAAGAAGAACTCAATTCTGTTTGAAGTATCCACTCCCCAACTAGCTGATGTAGTGAGACTCTGATCATGTGCACTAGCTCACGCAGAGCAAATGACAGCAGAGACAAAGCATCTCTCTTTTTTGTTCAACGAAACCGGTAAGTCATGAACGTTGCAAAACTCACGCAACCCTCTTAACCACGTCTTAGCAGGCTCAACTGGTATAGGTGTCGTGCTGCCAAGGCGGTCAACCAGCCGCTGATGACCAAAACCGTGGCTGGAAAGGCTTGGTCGTAATAGTTTAGCAGAACGGTCTGGAGTATCAAGAAAACGGCTGCCATCGTTGCGATGGATGCAAGCGCGAACTTCTTTCCATATTTTTGGGCAGTTTGGACGCCAAGAAGTCCAGCTAGAAAGATATCGCCCAACCCCAAGATGTTAAAAAAACCTTCAGACGGGAAAGTTGGTAAAATGATCACTACTGGCAAGCGCAACTCCCCAACCAATCTTTCAGCTGATTCTACTATGAACCCCGTGATCAGAACGTGGACTATATCCATAATGGTAAGTAAAACTACAAAGGCAGCTGTTGTTTTCCACGTGAACAAGCTACCTAGGTAAACTGAGACGAAAACAGCGAAGACTAACGCAAAGAGGTTAAACGTAAACAAGTTCCAGTAAGGAGAAAAATATAAGGCTATGAACAAGACTGGAGTCAGAAACGCCAAATACCATCTTGGCACAACCATATATGTAAACAAAAAGAACCCAAGAAAGTACACACACAAGTAAAGAACCCTTATAGCATCTCCAGGAATAAACACCAAAACACTTACCATGACACCCGCTGCCACCACCAAAAGAATTCCATGATAATAACGAAATTTCACCTCTTTGAAAACAGATCCAATCCTCTTTTCATACCTAGAGTAAAAGAAAAGCGTGGTCAGCATAGCCAGAAAGAGAACCAAAGGAAGCAAAACATCAAACATCATACGTCACTCGCCCTCCAACAGATTTAAAGCCGCCAGCGAGACATACAGCGCCTCCTCAGTTCTAACGGTTTCAGCTCCCTGGCCCGGAATGGTGTTGATTACGAAATGAGCAACCTCGTCCAGGTTAAGGTGTTCATGCGCCGCGATCTCGTACAACCCTTGAGTTGGTGCGCCGAACGCCACTAATGTCCTGCGAGAACTTTTCCAGCGAGCCAACTCGTCCATGACCTCTATTAGAGAGACGCCGCGTCGAGACGTAGCGATCACCAAGTCAAAGGACCGATTTTTTAGCAACTGTCCAAAAGGAACATCTGAAACTGTTACGCGATAGCCCCAGTACGTTTGAATTTCGCCGCGGCTCGCCAAGACAGCTTTAGGAGTTTTCCCCAGCCCCGTGACTCTCACCGTGACCCGATTGTTGACCGGAAGACGTGTATCAGGGACCAACACCGGTCGCTCAACCCCTATGTCCACTAGCGAGCCGTCCTTGACAAGAGATGTTACCACGCCTTCTCGATGCTCCCCAACCTCTAGGTTTTCTGTTCGATCTGAAAGCTGGTGGTGAGGTGTCCGCAAGGGAGGGAGGACACCCACGTACCGCAGCTCCGGCCGTATCTTAAACAGTCTTTTGCGCAGGTATTGAGGGGTCTCCATGTAAGAGAGGATAGTTGAAACCAACCTGATGTCACGGCTCTGATTCTTGTCGGGGAGGTCGGGAAAAACAATAATCTCGTCTACGCGAAAGATGGCGGCTGCCCGCCCGATCAATCCAACCCTAAAGGTTTTCTCTCGAAGGTGTGGAACATCTAAGATTAAGGATGCAGGTATCGCTAAGGAGAGTTCACATCTACGCTTTGATGGAACAATCCTTTGACTTCTAGCGCTCACCTGCGATAACCTCAAAAGCTTTTACAACCAACCTTATTTCTAAGTCTATTGGAAAACCGAGGGTGAAATACATGGAGAAGGAAGGTCGTTTGATAGTGGATGTGTGCAGCGCCAAGCAAAGGTCTGTTGAGGAACTCGCGTGGTGCGCCCTCTGCCAAGAGGTGAAACCTCTCTTCTGGAAGGACGGCAAACTATTCTGCTTTGAAACTAAGTTCTATCCGAAAGGCTCCCGCCTCATCGTGCTCGACAGTTGCGT